>NZ_JVSR01000006.1:0-34146 GCF_001069785.1 Streptococcus parasanguinis | reverse complement strand
AATCGAATTCTAACGAATTACCGATTTCTGTCCCACTCTCTTTTTGTTTGTCTAGAAGGGGTTTGGTTGGTCGTTGCAACGGGTAAAAAGAATTGGTATACTAGTAGAAAGAAAAAAGGAGGATGCTGTGACCTTTCGAAAATTACGTCTATTAATGTCCAAATATGGATTTAGTATTTTGTTTATGGGCTTTGAACTATGGGCATCCTTTGCGGCCTTCTTTTGGCTCAATAAATGGTTCCCTCATTGGCTATCAGTTGCGGTTATTGGGCTCTTATATGTGACGACGATTCTAGCTATTGTCAACCGCAATACCCCTCCTGAGAATAAGGTGACCTGGCTCTTGATTGCCGTCATTCCTGTCTTTGGATCACTCTTGTATCTCATGTTTGGAGAGCGACGTTTGTCCAAGAAGGAAATGATCCAGTTGGAAAATATGGAATCCATGAAGTTTCGAGAGGACAATAGTCATCAGTTGCGTAAGGAGCTCAAGCAAGAAAGCAAGGCGGTTTATGGCTTGGTCAAGTCGATTTTATCCATGGACCACAATGCGGATCTCTACAATGGTACGGCATCGACCTTTTACCCTCTAGGAGAGGACATGTATGAGCAACTACTTGAGGATCTAAAAGTCGCGAAAAAATTTATCTTTATCGAGTTTTACATCATTGACGAGGGCTTGATGTGGAATAGCATCCTAGAGATTCTAGAGCAGAAAGTGAAAGAGGGGGTTGAAGTCAAACTCCTTTATGACGATATCGGCTGTATGGCGACCTTGGCCGGGAACTATACCAAACGATTGCGAAAGATGGGAATTGATGCCCATAAGTTTAACAAGGTGATCCCCCGTCTAACAGTGGCATATAACAACCGAGACCACCGCAAGATTCTGGTCATTGATGGGCAGATCGGCTATACGGGTGGTGTCAATTTGGCAGACGAGTACATCAACCACATTGAGCGGTTTGGCCATTGGAAGGACAGTGCCATCCGTTTAGATGGACGAGCTGTTAAAGCCTTGACGCGACTCTTCCTCATGAACTGGTACATCAACCGTGGGGAAATCGAGGATTTTGACCGCTACCATATTGAAAACGAGGCAGTCGAGGGAGAAGGGCTTTACATTCCTTATGGGAGTGGACCAAAGCCGATTTACAAGTCGCAGGTTGGAAAGACGGTTTATCAAAATATGATCAATCAAGCAACGGATTATGTCTACATCACAACTCCTTACTTGATCATTGACTATGATTTGACAGAGGATATCCGCAATGCAGCCCTTCGAGGGGTAGATGTTCGGATCGTGACCCCGCATATTCCAGATAAAAAATTAATCCAAATCGTAACTCGTGGGGCTTACTTGGATCTGATGGATGCAGGTGTGAAAATCTATGAGTACACGCCTGGTTTTGTCCATAGCAAGCAAGTTCTTGCCGATGATGAAATGGCGGTTGTAGGGTCGATTAACTTTGATTACCGCAGTTTAGTCCATCACTATGAAAATGCTGTCTGGATGTATCGGACGCCTGCTCTGAAAGAGATTCGGGCGGATTTTGACCACATCTTTGAAGTATCCCAAGAAATCACGGAAGATACCTTCCGCTTTACATGGCACCAAAGCTTAATCAAGGAAATTATGCAATTGTTCGCACCGATGTTGTAATAGGTGTGGGAATACAGAAGAAAGAGTCAGAAGCTGAGAGATCTGACTCTTTTTCCATAGGACTATGTGGCAAGAGGCTGACAGGGTCGGCAGAATTTGGTATACTAGAGAAAATAATGGGCTTTTTTCTAAAAGGAAAGAGCAGAGGAATAGCGAAGAAAAGGAAAAAGAATGAGCGAAAAAGAGCAAGAAATGACTTCGAAAAAGTTAGGGCTTCACGTGGGAGATAGTTTTCAGGATACACGTGAAATTCGCGAAGTGCTAGATAAATCAGTCTTTCGTGAAGAAGAGCCGACTCATAGCCAACAGCCAGAAGTCTTGGAGGAGCCGGTTGCAATGGAGGCATCAGAGGAAATTCGTGATGCCAAGCCAGAAGCAGTAGCAGAACCTACACAAGAATCTGAACAGGAAGCGGAGCAAACGCTCAGTCGGATGAGTCGTCGTTCGCGTAAGGCGGGAGTTGAAGCGGCAAAAGCGGAAGCATCTAAGGTAGAAGAGAATACGGAAGAGCTAGAAGCAGATGTGGCAGTTGAGCCGATCCGTCGTCACTCCAAGCGTCCAGTGCCCCTAGCGATTCCTTTTGTGTTGAGTCTCTTGATTAGTTTACTGCATGTCGGGGTGCCATTTTTAACCCGTTTTGCAACCAATCAACAATCGCAAAACTTGTATGCTGGCTGGGCAATGACCAAGGGGCAAGTACCGTTTGGTGATTTTTACGGAACCAATGGTCTGCTCTATTATGCAATCAACTGGTTGGGAAGTTTAGCTGGTGGACATTGGATCTTGATGATCCTCCAAGCGATTGCCCTCTTCTTTGCGGGTACCTATCTCTATCGGGTTGTGCGCTTGCTGGTGTCTGATAAAGATACAGCGAAGAATGTCCAGTTACTCTTTTATTTCTTGGTGCTAGGCCTTGGTTTTGGAGGAACTTATGTGACTCTCTTTAGTCTTCCAATCCTATTTGCCAGCATGAATTTCATTTTGGCTTATTTGATTGGGCATCGTAAGGATGAAGGCTTTATCCTTTATGGTGCGATTGCAGCTGTGGCTTTCTTGATTGATCCGATGACCAGTGCCTTGTTTTATTTGTTGGCCTTCCTTGGATTAACAGCCTTTAACATCAAGCAGAAGAGATGGGCGCGTGGCTTTTATCAACTGCTAGCAGCTCTCCTTGGTTTTTCACTCGTCTTTTATCCAATTGGCTATATCACCGTTTTGAATCAGACTTTTGGCTATGCCATTAACCAAGTAACCTATGTCTTTAATGCCTTGAATTTTAGCAATGGACAGACCTTCAGTAATGCCATTTATTATGGACTGTTGGCGCTGGCCTTTGGCCTAGTCTCTGCCTTTTTGATGTCTTTTACGAAGCAAAATAGCAGTGCTCGCCGGATCTTCCGCTTTATGGGATGGGCAGGTAGCTTGGTGGTCCTCATTGTGTCGATTGGTCTTCCTGAACAAGGCGCTTACCAATTGTTACCGATGTTGCCATTTGTTCTTCCTTTGTTTGCGATCTGGTTCTCACGAGATGGGGAAGAAAACGATGGGATCGAACGTCGTGGTCGGAAGAAGAAAAACAAGGAAGTTTGGGCCGCTTACTTTACGAGCCAAGTTTTCTTACCGCTAGTAGCCCTTGTCTATCTGTTGGCGAATCCAGTGGTTCAAGATGTCGTGCTTCAGTCTGGTCAATCCAGTGAACGGAGCGCTATTGCTAGCTACATTCATAACCATAGCAAGGCCAAAGATACCATCTATACTTGGGATACGACAGCTACTCTCTATCAAGAAAGCGATCGTTTGGCCGCTTCTGCCTTATTGACCCCGACGTCTTATCTGGGGATTAATGAAAACCGGACCAATGTGATCCAACAAATCGATCGGTCTGAACCTAAGTATATTGTGGTCAACAATCAGGTGGAGTTGACCTCCAATATGAAGGACTTGCTCAAAGAAAATTATCGTCTAGTTGAGAAGAAATACCGTCATTTCAAACTCTATCAACGCTCTTAAGAAAATCAATATCTTGTGTTTTAGAAAGTTTTTTAGAATTTTCACCACAAGATATTGATTTTTATTTTTGGAGTGGTATAATACAACTTGTATGTAAATAAATGAAGAGAGGCATGTTTGGTATGATCACCTTGAGAGAAGAAAAACTGAGAATGGCCCCGGATATTTTTGTTGAAAAACGAGATGGCCGCCGTGTTCAATTCGATGTTGAAAAAATTTATAAAGCCTTGTTGAAGGCGACAGAAGAAGTGACTTCTCTCACTCCCGTGATGGAAGCCAAACTAGAAGCTATTGTCGATCGTGTGATCGCAGAGATCTTGGAACGTTTTCCAAATGGTGTGAAGATCTATGAGATCCAAAATGTGGTCGAACATGAATTGCTTCAAGCCAATGAATATGCGATTGCTGAGAGCTACATTACTTATCGAACGCAGCGGGATTTTGAGCGCTCAAAAGCGACGGATATCAACTTTACCATCGGTAAGCTCCTTAACAAGGACCAAGCGGTTGTCAATGAAAATGCCAATAAGGATAGCGATGTCTTTAATACGCAACGGGATTTGACGGCAGGGATCGTTGGTAAGTCTATTGGTCTTAAAATGTTGCCCAAACACGTAGCCAATGCCCACCAAAAAGGGGATATTCACTACCATGATTTGGACTATAGTCCTTATACACCGATGACCAACTGCTGTTTGATCGATTTTGAAGGCATGCTGAAAAATGGCTTTAAGATTGGGAATGCAGAAGTAGAAAGTCCTAAGTCCATCCAAACTGCGACGGCTCAAATCTCGCAGATTATTGCCAATGTAGCCTCTAGTCAGTATGGGGGTTGCTCAGCAGACCGGATCGACGAGGTCTTGGCTCCTTATGCAGAAAAGAACTACCAAAAACACTTAGCGGATGCCAAAGAGTGGGTACTTCCTGAAAAGCAAGAGGACTATGCTTGGAGCAAGACTCAAAAAGACATCTATGATGCCATGCAATCACTGGAATATGAGATCAATACCCTCTTTACTTCAAACGGACAAACTCCTTTCACTTCGCTTGGTTTTGGTCTTGGAACCAATCGCTTCGAGCGGGAAATCCAAAAGGCGATTTTGGAAATCAGAATCAAGGGACTTGGATCGGAACATCGGACAGCCATTTTTCCAAAATTGATCTTTACCCTCAAGCGGGGACTCAACCTAGAGGCTGGAACGCCTAACTATGATATTAAGCAATTGGCCTTGGAATGTGCTACGAAACGCATGTATCCAGATGTCCTCTCTTATGACAAGATTGTAGAATTGACAGGATCCTTCAAGGTGCCCATGGGATGTCGCTCTTTCCTTCAGGGTTGGAAGGACGAGAATGGTGTGGAAGTCAATTCTGGCCGGATGAATCTTGGAGTCGTGACGGTCAATTTACCTCGAATTGCCTTGGAATCTGGCGGAGACAAGGAGAAATTCTGGCAAATCTTTAATGAACGGATGAACATCGCTGAAGATGCCTTGGTTTACCGGGTGGAACGCACCAAAGAAGCGACACCAGCTAATGCACCGATTCTTTACCAATATGGCGCTTTCGGGAAACGCTTGGGCAAATATGACCAGGTAGATCAGCTCTTCCGTCATCGCAGAGCAACCGTTTCTCTTGGTTATATCGGTCTCTATGAAGTTGCAACCGTCTTTTATGGTCCAAATTGGGAACACAATCCAGAAGCCAAACAATTCACGATCGATATCATCAAGGATATGAAAGCGCGCGTGGAAGAATGGTCTGACCAGTATGATTACCACTTCTCTATTTATTCGACACCGTCAGAAAGTTTGACAGACCGCTTCTGTCGCCTGGATACGGAGAAATTTGGGAAGGTCCCAGATATCACAGACAAGGAATACTACACCAATAGTTTCCACTACGATGTTCGTAAGAACCCAACGCCATTTGAGAAGTTGGATTTTGAAAAAGTTTATCCTGAAGCAGGGGCTTCTGGTGGCTTTATCCACTATTGTGAATACCCTGTGCTCCAACAAAATCCAAAAGCCCTGGAAGCGGTTTGGGATTATGCCTATGACCGGGTCGGTTATCTAGGAACCAATACGCCGATTGACCGTTGTTACAAGTGTGATTTTGAAGGAGATTTCACACCGACTGAGCGCGGATTTGCTTGTCCAAACTGTGGTAATAGCGATCCGAAAACGGTCGATGTGGTCAAACGGACCTGTGGTTATCTAGGAAACCCGCAAGCTCGTCCGATGGTCAATGGCCGTCATAAGGAAATCGCTGCGCGTGTCAAACACATGAATGGATCCACTATCAAATCAGCTGGACACCAAGTGACAGATTAGAAAAGGACATTATGGGAAAATACCAATTAGATGATAAGGGCAAGGCTCAGGTGCAACGATTCCACGAGAAGCATTCAACAGGTGGAGTCAATAAAAAAGACCGAGTAGCAAGCCTGAGAGAACAATTTTTAAAAAAGGCTAAGAAAAAATAAAAGTGAGAGTCCGCTCTCACTTTTCTCTTATGGGGAGGTAAAGATGAAATTACGTAGACCAACTCTAGCGGATAAAGAGGCCATTCTAAGCATGATGGCAGAGTTTGAAGAGACCCAATCGGCTCATGACGGTGGCTTTTGGGATGCTGAGAACTTTGATTATGAGGAGTGGCTAGAAACTAGCCATAATAAAGAAATGGGAATAAATTTGCCTGAAAATCGTGTTCCTTCTATTCAATTTGTATCATTTGATGATGTAGGTCGTGCTCTAGGTTTTTTGAATCTACGGCTGAGACTGAATGAGGGGTTGCTGAATCATGCTGGGCATATTGGCTATTCCATCCGACCGTCTGAAAGGGGCAAGGGCTACGCCAAGGAAGCCCTCCGTCAAGGTTTACAAGTTGCTAAGGAAAAGAATATCAAACGAGCTCTGGTAACTTGTAGCACAGAAAATCCTGCCAGTCGAGCGGTCATCATAGCTAACGGTGGTGTTTATGAGGATGTTCGAAATGGAACGGAACGGTATTGGATAGAGGTGGACTAGAAAGATGACATGGAATACACCAAAACCAGGCGAATGGAAGAGTGAGGAACTGAGTCAAGGACGGATTATTGACTACAAGGCTTACAAGTAGCTAGAAGTAAAAATATAAAGCGAGTCCTAGTGACTTGCGATTGTGATAATGCTGCCAGTCGAGCAGTGATTCTGACTAATGGCGGAGCTTTAGAGGATGTTCGAGGCGGGAAAGAGCGCTATTGGATTGATTTAGATTGAGGAAAGTTTATGAAGTTACAACGACCAACTTTAGAAGATAAAGACGCGATTTTAGAGATGATTGCTGAGTTCGATGCTGCAAAATCCTATATGCACGGTGGCATGGGCTCCACTTGGAAGCGAGCAAAGGATTTTGCGGATTGGTTGCGAATTGTAGAGCAGCAGGAGGATACTGAGAATCTGCCAGAAGGCTGGGTTCCTGCCATTCAATTTTTATCCTTTGATGAGACTGGCTACCCTCTGGGCTTTTTAGCCCTGCGCTTGTCCTTGAATGACAAATTATTTGTAGAGGGTGGTCACATTGGCTATTCCATCCGGCCCAGTCAACGCAGAAAGGGCTTGGCTAAGTTGCAGCTAGAGCTAGGACTAGCAGAGGCTCGAAAACAAGGACTAGAACGAGTGCTGATTACCTGTGATGAAGACAACGAAGCCAGTCGTCGCACCATTCTCTCTGCTGGCGGTGTTTACGAAAATACAATCGACAGAAGTCAGCGCTACTGGATAGAGTTAGATGGGGAGGTGTCATGAACAATCCCAAACCTCAAGAATGGAAAAGTGAGGAGCTGAGTCAAGGGCGCATCATCGACTACAAGGCTTTTAACTTTGTCGATGGCGAAGGAGTCCGCAACTCCCTTTATGTGGCGGGTTGCATGTTTCACTGTGAGGGCTGTTACAATGTAGCGACCTGGTCTTTCAATGCAGGTATTCCCTACACCAAAGAGTTAGAAGAACAGATCATGGCAGATCTGGCCCAACCTTATGTCCAGGGCTTGACCCTGCTTGGGGGGGAACCTTTTCTTAACACTGGCATCCTTCTGCCCTTGGTCAAGCGCGTGAGAAAAGAGTTGCCCGACAAAGATATTTGGTCTTGGACCGGCTACACCTGGGAAGAAATGATGCTGGAGACACCAGACAAACTAGAGCTTCTCTCGCTGATTGATATTCTGGTCGATGGCCGCTATGATAAGAGCAAACGCAACCTCATGTTGCAGTTCCGTGGCTCTTCTAACCAGCGGATCATTGATGTTCAAAAATCCCTCAAAGAAGGAAAAGTCGTCATCTGGGACAAGCTCAATGACGGTAAAGAAAGTTTTGAGCAGGTCAAACGAGATGATCTTTTGTAGGATCTTCAAAAAAACCGGGTTTTCCACCCGGTTTTTTTAGGTTCTCTGCATAAGTATACAAGGGATTTCGCCTGTTTCAGAAAACGCTTACTTTTTAAATGTACATAATGGACAAAAAAGTGATAATTAATGCATTTTTTGCTAAAAATATGTTACAATAAATATGATTAGGACTAATTGGAGGTATTTATGTCACAAAGGAGACGGAGTCGTCGTTCAGAACATAAGTGGGGGCAATTGCGAATCATTAATTCCGTATTGCTTATTTTTTTGCTTATGACTGCAAGTTGGGCGACCTATACCATGTTGGCCAATAACATCTTGGCTTTTCGCTATGTCAATGTTCTCGTGATTGCACTACTAGCACTTCTCTTGCTCTTGTCAGCTTGGTTTGTGATCAAAAATCAGGCTAAAAAGACAACTTTGGTCCTGCTTCTTGTCGGCTTATTGACTAGTTCAGGAGTTTTGTTTGCTAGTCAACAGCTGCTGAATCTGACCAGTAATGTCAATGGCCACTCTAACTATACAGAGTTTGAGATGGCTGTCTATGTCAAGAAAGACAGTGACATCAAAGATATCAAAGAAATCAAGGAAGTGGTGGCACCAAAGGGCAACAATAACGAAGCCAATCTCACTGCCCTCTTGGACAACATCAAAAAGACCAAGGGTCAGGAAATTTCTGTAGTGGATGCACCGACTTATCTAGATGCCTATAAGAGCCTGCAAGAAGGGAATGCCTCTGCTATGGTGCTCAACAGTACCTTTGAGGATACTATCGCTGCAGAAGATGCGGACTATGCGAAGAAGTTGAAGAAAATCTATTCCTACAAGATCCGAAAAGAAGTGGCAGCGACGAGCAAGGTGTCTGCCAATGCGGATGTCTTTAACATCTATGTCAGCGGGATCGATACCTATGGCCCAGTAACCTCGGTTTCTCGTTCAGATGTCAATATCATCATGACGGTCAATCGGAAGACCAAGCAAGTCCTATTGACAACGACACCACGGGATGCCTATGTACCGATTGCAGATGGTGGTAACAACCAGAACGATAAGTTGACCCATGCAGGGATCTACGGAGTGGATGCTTCGATCCATACTCTTGAGAATCTCTATGATATCAAGCTCAACTATTATGTTCGTCTCAATTTCACCTCCTTCCTCAAGTTGATTGACCTTCTAGGGGGAATCGATGTGGAAAATGACCAAGAATTCACGAGCCTTCATGGCAAGT
This sequence comes from Streptococcus parasanguinis, assembly GCF_001069785.1. Taxonomy (GTDB): domain Bacteria; phylum Bacillota; class Bacilli; order Lactobacillales; family Streptococcaceae; genus Streptococcus; species Streptococcus parasanguinis_T. The sequence goes on along the minus strand of NZ_JVSR01000006.1, from coordinate 24,855 downwards.
TCCATTTCCCAGTTGGAAAGGTTCATTTGAATTCAGAGCAAGCCCTCGGTTTTGTCCGAGAACGCTACTCTCTCCAAGGTGGCGACAATGACCGTGGGAAAAACCAAGAAAAAGTCATTGCGGCCATTATCAAAAAGTTGACCTCTACCAAGGTCTTAAGCAACTACAATGAGATTATCGGAAACCTCCAAGATTCTGTCCAAACCAATATGCAGTTGCCGACTATGATGAACTTGATCAATACCCAGTTAGAAACAGGTGGTTCTTATGAGGTGACTTCTCAAGCGATTACCGGTCAAGGACGAAATGACTTGCCGTCTTATGCTATGCCTGGATCCAACCTCTATGTCATGGAGTTGGATCAAGCGAGCTTGACCAAGGCTAAGGAAACCATTCAAAAAGTAATGGAAGGAAAAGAAAAATGATTGATATCCACTCGCACATCGTCTTTGATGTGGATGATGGACCAAAGACAAGAGAAGATACGCGTGCCTTATTGGAAGAAAGCTATCGCCAAGGGGTGCGGACTATTATCTCCACTTCTCATCGTCGCAAGGGGATGTTTGAAACTCCCGAAGAAAAGATTTCTGAAAATTTTCAAGAAGTGAAAAAAATTGCGGCAGAGGTCGCGCCAGATTTGACGATTCATTACGGGGCAGAGATCTACTTTACCAATGATGTCTTGAAAAAACTGGAAGAAAAGATCATTCCACGTTTAGCTGAAACGCGCTTTGCGCTGATTGAATTCAGCATGGGAACACCTTACAAGGAGATTCATACGGCCTTGGACCGTTTGCTCCATCTAGGTGTGACACCGGTGGTGGCCCATATTGAGCGCTACAAGTGCTTGGAGAAAAATGAGGAGCGCGTGCAAGAGATGATTGACATGGGCTGCTACATGCAGATCAATAGTTCCAGTGTTCTCAAGCCTCGCCTCTTTTGGGATGAACAAAAACAACTCAAAAAACGAGCTCGGTACTTCTTAGAAAAAGACTTAGTGCACTTTGTTGCCAGTGATATGCACAATGTGGATAAACGACCGCCTTATATGGCAGAAGCCTATCGCTTGATCAAGGAAGAATACGGAGAACAACGAGCACAAGCTCTCTTTGTCAGCAATCAAGAACTCTTGTTAGCGGATGAATTAATCTAACCAGAAAACAGGTGGAGAGATCCACATGAAGGAGTAATTAGGAAATGAACAATCAAGAAAATCAAGCAGTGGAAATTGATGTTTTCGCTATGCTGAAGACCCTATGGAAACGCAAGTTTTCGATCGTTTTGGTCGCTCTTGTCTTTGCCATTGCAGCATTTGGCTACAGTGCCTTTTTAGCCAAGAAAGAATACCAAAGTACTAGCCGGATCTATGTGGTCAGTCGTCAAAACCAAGACAACAATGCCTTGACAAACTCTGATTTGCAGGCGGGTTCTTACTTGGTTAAGGACTACCGTGAAATCATTCTTTCTCAAAATGTCTTGAGTCAAGCCATCGAAGAATTGAAACTCGATATGACACCTGCTGAGTTGTCGAAAAAGATCAGTGTATCCGTTCCTACAGATACTCGTATCCTTTCGATCACGGCTAAGGACGGAAATCCAAAAGAGGCAGCTCGTATTGCCAATGGCCTTCGGAATGTAGCAGCTGAAAAGATCATCTCTGTAACCAAGGTGTCAGACGTTACGACCTTGGATGAAGCAGAAGTGCCTCAATCACCTTCTTCACCAAATATCCGACGCAATGTCCTTCTTGGCTTTATTGCTGGAGCAGGCCTCATGGTGGTGCTCATGGTCGTAGTAGAAGTCTTGGACGATCGTGTCAAGAGACCAGAAGATATCGAAGAGTTGATGGGCTTAACCTTACTTGGTATTGTGCCAGATATTAAGAAACTGTAGACTGGGGATCGCATGAATACGTTAGAAATTTCAAAAAATAAATTACAAGAAATTCGGAAGGCAGAAGAATACTTCAATGCCCTTGCGACGAATATCCAATTGAGTGGGGTGGACTTAAAAGTCATCGCTATCTCATCTGTTCAAGAAAATGAAGGGAAATCAACCACTTCAACCAACTTGGCCGTTGCCTTTGCGCGTGCGGGTTACAAGACCCTCTTGGTCGACTGTGATATCCGGAACTCTGTCATGACAGGGATTTTCCGTAGTCGTACCAAGATCCAAGGGTTGACGGATTTCTTAGCTGGTCGTAGCCAATTGGACCAAATCTTGTATGCGACTGATTTTCCAAACTTGGATATTATTGAGTCTGGTCAGGTAGCACCAAACCCAACGGGTCTCTTGCAAAGCAAGAACTTCACTGTGATGATGGATGCCCTGCGTGAGCATTTTGACTACATCATTGTCGACACGCCTCCAATCGGGGTCGTGATTGATGCGGCAATTATCGCCCAACGCTGTGATGGAACTGTCTTGATCACGGAATCTGGCGCCAATGGACGCAAGGCTGTCCAAAAAGCTAAGGACCAATTAGAACAAACAGGCACCCCTTTCTTGGGAGTTGTGCTCAATAAATTTAACATTAAAGCTGCTGAGTATGGTTCATATGGTGGATATGGATCTTACGGAGAGTATGGGAAAAAGTAAAGAATAGGATTGAGGGAAAATGGGAGAAGAAAGAATTGAACTGGAAAAACTAAATATTGTTCTCTTTCAAAGTTTAGCTGTCCTATTTTCAGCTTACATTGTGAGTCTTTTTAAGGATGCAGAATACACGTCGCAGACAATTGCTATTCTCTATCTCTTGCATTTTGTATCCTTTTACATTAGCAATATTGCTTATCGCTTTTATAGCAGGGGTTACCTGGATGAGCTCTTTCAGGTCTTGAAATACAATGTATTTTTCGCTGTTGGGATCACCTTTACCTCTTTTATGCTCGATGGGGTCTTTTCCATCTCTCGTCGGGGGATGATTTACTTCTTTCTTTTCAATACGTTTTCCGTCTATATCATGGATCTCTTGCTCAAGAGATACCGGAAGTCTGTTTCGCCGCGGCGGAAGAGTTCGCGAAAGATTTTCTTGATCACAGCGACCAGTCGGATGGAAAAGGTATTTGATATTCTGCATTCGCCTAGCCTTTATCATGGGGAACTGATCGGTGTCACCGTCATGGACGATACGGATTTTACTCACTCAGGCGTAAGGGTGGTGCAGCCGGATCAAATGATGAACTTTGTGACCAAGGAAGTGGTAGATGAAGTGTTTATTAATCTGCCAAGTGAGGACTACAATATTAGTGACTTCGTCTCGGAGTTTGAGAGTATGGGGATCGATGTATCGGTTAATCTCAATGCCTTTAACTTCGCTTCCTTAGGCAATAAACGGGTTCGAGAAGTCGGGGGATTAAGTGTCGTCACTTTCTCAACCAATTTCTACAAGCCGAGTCACGTCTTTGCTAAACGTCTTTTGGACATTGCGGGAGCCCTCTTTGGTCTCTTGATTTGTGGACTAGTGAGTATCGTTTTGGTCCCTCTAATCCGCAAAGATGGCGGACCTGCCTTCTTTGTACAGAAGCGGGTCGGAAAGAACGGACGGTATTTTAACTTCTATAAATTCCGCTCCATGCGCGTGGATGCCGAAGAGATTAAAAAAGATCTGATGGCGCAAAACACCATGACAGGTGGGATGTTTAAGATGGAAAATGATCCACGGGTAACACCAATCGGACGCTTTATCCGTAAGACCAGTCTTGATGAATTGCCACAATTTTACAATGTTCTGATCGGTGATATGAGTTTGGTCGGGACTCGTCCTCCAACGGTAGACGAATACCAAGACTATACGCCAGCCCAAAAATGCCGACTCAGTTTCAAGCCAGGGATTACAGGCCTTTGGCAAGTGAGCGGACGCAGTGAGATTACAGATTTTGACGAAGTGGTCAAACTCGACGTTGCGTACATGGATGGTTGGACGATCTGGAGAGATATTCAGATCCTGCTCAAGACCGTGAAGGTTGTACTTAGAAAAGAAGGAGCGAAGTAGGAAACTGCCTACTTCGTCCTTTCCATGTTAGGAGAAAAATGACACAATCAATTTATATCGTTGGTTCCAAAGGTATTCCAGCAAAATATGGTGGTTTTGAAACCTTTGTTGAGAAGTTGACAGAATTCCAACAAGACAAAAATATCCAGTATTATGTGGCTTGTATGCGGGAGAATTCAGAAAAATCAGAAATTACTGCAGATACTTTCGAGCATAACGGTGCTATTTGTTATAACATTGATGTCCCTAATATCGGTCCTGCGCGTGCCATTGCTTATGATATCGCAGCTCTCAATAAGGCGATTGAAATCGCAAAAGAAAACAAGGATCAGGCACCGATTTTCTATGTCTTGGCTTGCCGGATTGGTCCCTTTATTTCAGGGATTAAAAAGAAAGTCAAGGCTATCGGAGGAACTCTGATGGTCAATCCAGATGGTCATGAGTGGCTTCGTGCGAAGTGGAGCCTTCCAGTCCGTAAGTATTGGAAATTTTCTGAGCAACTTATGGTTAAACATGCGGATCTTTTAATCTGTGATAGCAAGAACATCGAAGCCTATATCCAGAAGGACTATGCTAAGTATCAACCTAAGACCACCTATATCGCCTATGGAACCGATACAAGTAAGTCTATCTTGAACAAAGAGGACGAGAAAGTACGGGCTTGGTTTGCGGATAAGCAAGTCTCCGAAGGGAATTACTACCTTGTCGTAGGTCGCTTTGTACCCGAAAACAACTATGAGGCCATGATTCGTGGCTTTATGCAGTCAAACTCCCAAAAAGATTTTGTTCTGATTACCAATGTAGAACAAAACAAGTTCTATGAACAGTTACGTAAGGATACAGGATTTGATCAAGATCCTCGAGTGAAGTTTGTCGGGACGGTCTACGATCAAGAATTGCTTAAATACATCCGTGAACATGCCTTTGCTTACTTCCATGGTCATGAAGTAGGTGGTACCAATCCATCCCTTCTTGAGGCTCTTGAGTCTACTAAGCTCAATCTCTTGTTGGATGTTGGTTTTAACCGTGAAGTCGGTGAAGATGGGGCACTTTATTGGAAGAAAGATCAATTGGCACATGTCATCGATCAAGCTGAACAATTAGACGCTCAAGCAATCGAAGATCTCAATCAGAAATCAAGTCAACGGATTGCTGAAGCCTTTACTTGGGAAAAGATTGTCACAGACTACGAGAAAGTATTTAAAGGTTAGAAATGCAGAAAATATTATATCTCCATGCTGGTGCCGAAATGTATGGTGCTGACAAGGTTTTGCTGGAGCTTATTAAGGGTTTGGATAAAGATGCTTTTGAAGCACATGTTATTTTACCCAACGACGGTGTATTAGTGGGTGCTTTAGAAGAGGTCGGTGCAAAGGTTAAAGTTATTGATTACCCAATTTTGCGCCGGAAATATTTTAATCCAAAAGGGATTCTTGAGTACTTTGGCTCCTATAACCGTTACTCCAAACAAATTGCTAAATATGCTAAAGAGAATGGGATTACTCTCGTTCACAACAATACAACTGCGGTGCTGGAGGGAATTTATCTCAAACGGAAGTTGAAACTTCCATTGATTTGGCATGTGCATGAGATTATCGTCAAGCCAAAAGCCATTTCAGATTTTATCAACTTTTTGATGGGGCGCTATGCGGATACGATTGTGACAGTTTCAAATGCTGTAGCCGACCACGTGAAGCAGTCTCGCTTTGTAAAAGATGACCAAGTTCAAGTCATCTATAATGGTGTTGACAATGCTGTTTATCAGGTGATGGATGCTAGTGCGGTCCGTGATCAGTTTGGAATTTCGCAGGATGCTTTGGTTATCGGTATGGTTGGTCGTGTGAATGCCTGGAAAGGGCAAGGCGACTTCCTAGAAGCCGTGACCCCAATCTTGCAGGCAAATCCAAAGGCAGTAGCCTTTCTAGCAGGGAGTGCTTTTGAAGGTGAAGAATGGCGCGTGGATGAGTTGGAAAAGGCTATATCAGACTCACCAGTAGATGAACAAATCAAGCGTATCGATTATTATAGCAAGACGACAGAACTCTATAATATGTTTGATATCTTTGTCTTGCCAAGTACCAATCCAGATCCTCTACCAACTGTAGTCCTCGAATCAATGGCTTGTGGCAAACCTGTAGTCGGCTACCGTCATGGTGGTGTCTGTGAGATGGTCAAGGAAGGTGAAAATGGCCTTCTCGCTACTCCAAATCAGCCTGCAGAATTGTCTAAGGCTATCCAAGAATTAGCAGAGAACACTGAGAAAAGAGAACAATTTGGTCAGGCCTCTGTCCAACGCCAAAAAGAACTCTTTTCATTACAAAGTTATATTCGGAATTTTTCGGAGTTGTATAAGAAATATTAATGCAGTGATTTATTATTTTATGAATAGAAAATAAAGAGGAAGTGATATGATTTTTCCGATAGATTTTGTTGTAACCTGGGTTGATGGGAGCGATCCTGATTGGAGAGCTAAAAAGAGTAAATATGACTCTACTTTTACAACATCAGAAAATAATATGAACTCCGATAAAGCGTACCGTGAATGGGGGACGTTTAAGTATTGGTTTAGAGGTGTTGAGAAGTTTGCACCTTGGGTAAATAAAGTTTATTTAGTAACTGATAATCAGACACCTGATTGGTTAGATGTAGATAATAGTAAACTAGAAGTTATTGATCATAAAGAAATCATTAATAATGACTATCTACCTGTGTTTTCATCTAATGCCATTGAATGTAATATTCATAAAATACCAAATTTGTCAGAACATTTTGTTTGTTTTAACGACGATATGTATTTAACGGCACCAGTTTCACCAAGTGATTTTTTCTCTGAGGAAGGGCTACCTAAGTATAATACTGCTTTATCTCCTATTATTCCTGAACGATTTGGAACAGGAAACTTTCAAATTAATAATATGGAGATAATAACAAGTTATTTCAGCAAAGAAGAAGTCTTGAAAAATGGGAAGTTCTTTTCTCCAAAACAGGGCTTAAAGCAAATCATAAAATCTTTACTCTATAAAAATAGTAAATTTATTTGTGGCTTCTGGGAAAGTCATCTTCCATATCCTCTTTTAAAATCAACATTTGATCTTTTATGGGAGAAAGAGAAGGAAATCCTAGAAAAAACATCAGCTAGTCGTTTTAGGAATCCAGCGGATACAAATATTTGGCTTTTTAAATATTGGCAAATTGCTAGTGGACAATATGCTATTGGTGATTCAAAAATTGGTGGACTATTTTCTTTGGATGATGCAAATTCAGATTTCTGGAAGCTTTTAGTTTCGAAGAAATATAAAATTATGTGTATTAATGATAGCTTTAATATTCAGGATGAAGATAAAGTAATGAAAGAATTCATTGCTACATTTGATGAGTTTCTACCTGAAAAGAGTACTTTTGAATTATAAAACACAGGTAATTAGGAGATTATGGAAAGAAAATCATTAAAAGATAGAATAAAACCTATCGTTTATCCAATTATAAATTTTATTCCTAGACGAAGACTTAAGAATAAAAATTTCACTATCATTTGTGATAATTGTTGGGCTGGGAAAGTTTATCAGGAGTTGGGCCTGCCTTATCAAACACCATTTGTGGGGATGTTTGTCTTTTCACCTGATTACATCAAAATGCTTAAGAATATCAAACACTATTTGAGTGGGAACATCCCCTTGAAATTTGTTAAGGAATCGAAATATATCAAAGACTTTGATAACGCCTATCCTCTTGCAATTCTTGATGATATTGAACTTCATTTTTTGCATTATGCAGATGAAGAAGAAGCAACTCAAAAATGGAACCGCCGTTTGAAGAGAATGCATTGGGATAATTTGTATTTCAAGTTCAATGACAATGATGCTTGTACTTATGAGCTGATGAAAGAGTTTGAAGAGCTTCCATATAAGAGTAAGGTGATTTTCTCTTCAAAGAATTATAGTGACCTACCTTCATTGGTCCACTTTAAATCAGCTGAAAAGCAAGGACATGTTGGAATCGATTTAAAAACTTATCACCGCTATTTTAATGCTGTAACTTGGTTAAACAAGGGTGGAGAAGACTTAACATAATTAATTGGGTAAATAATCTATGAAACCACTTTTAACTGTCGTCATTCCAGTTTATAATGTCGAAAAATATTTAAAACGTTGTATTGATAGTATACTTGTTCAAGAGTGGAAGCACTATGACATCTTACTTGTAGATGATGGAAGTTCCGATGATTCTCCTAAAATTTGTGATGACTATGCTAAAGCGTATGACTTTATCTCAGTTATTCATAAGGAGAATGGTGGGCTCTCTGAGGCTCGTAACACAGGTATTTCTAATGCTGAGGGAGATTATCTTTATTTCCCAGATTCAGATGATTGGATTGAACCGAATACCTTTAGTGATTTAGCTGAGGTTATTGAATCAGATCAGTATGATATTATTTCCTTCAATCGTGAATTTGTAAGGAGTGAAGATGATATTATAAAATCCGATTCCAAACAGTCTAAACGATTAACTGGAAAAGAAGCTCTTCTAGAAATGTTTTCTTACGGCTTTATAACTGGTTTTGCCAATGATAAGATCTATAAAAAATCATTATTCACGAGGGATAATATTCAGTTTCCAATTGGTAAGTATTATGAAGATCTTGGGACTAACTATAAGCTATTTCTTTTAGCTGAAAAGGTCTATGCGACAAATCAAAAATACTATCACTATCTAATTGATAATCCTGATGCAATTACCAAATCTTGGAATGAGCAAAAATTAGAAAATATGATTAGCTTCTTTAAAGAGATATATTATTCGGATGATGTTCGTTCGAAACTTGATTCTAGTGAATTAGCAATTGCTAAGATGTTTTTTGTCGATGGTATGACGCATAGTTTAGCTAGTCTATATAAATCAAATTTGTATAAGTCGTATCCTGAATTAACGAAAGACGTAAAGAACGAGTTAAAGAAAAATAAACTCACGTTTACGGAGTTGTCTAAATTGAATCATCGAACAAAATATATTTTGTATAAGTTGGGTTTATTGCAAGGTGCATTCAGAGTACAACATTTATTGAAAAAGTAGGAGTCTAGTTTGAAATACTCTGTTATTATTCCTGTTTATAACGTTGAGAAATACATTGACCGTTGTTTGAAGAGTATTATTTCTCAAAATTATGATGACTTGGAAATTATAGTGATAGACAATGGATCTACTGATAGTAGTGGCATTATTTGCGATACTTACGCTAGCGAGTACTCAAATATCTCGGTCTATCATATTGAAAACCATGGTGTTGGTTCGGCACGAAATTTTGGCTTGTCCAAAGCCAGGGGAGAGTTTATCTACTTCGTTGATAGTGATGATTATCTTGTTGGTAATCTCTTTGCTGATTTTGCTGATAAGCTAGTGTCAGATTTAGATTTGGTTGTTTTTAGTTATTACAATTCTTTTGAGGAAGATTTAATTGAGAAGAGCCGTACTGAAAAGTCACTTCCATTTAAAGGAAATTACGATAAGGATGGTTTTATCAAGATATTTAAAGAACTATTCTTATCGGATATGCTTTACACAGTTTGGAATAAGATATATCGCAGAGAATTTCTTCTTGAAAATAACCTTTCTTTTGACCAGTATGAGTTAGGTGAAGATGTTCGCTTCAATCTTAATGTTTATCGTAATGTAAACAGGACTTTTCTTTCTCAAGATTCCTACTATGTTTATGTCATTGGTAGGAAAGGTTCCGCTATGTCGAGCTATAACCCCAAGCGTATTCAATATCAGCTTCAAGAATTGAAAATGGTTGATAGTCTACTTTCTGACTGGCATTTGGATAGTTTTGATCTTGATCAAACAATTAAAGCACGAATCTTAATGAGTAATATTTATAATATATCCAAACAAAATACTCAATTCAGTTCAAAGGTGGAATATGTAAAAGATATTTGTGAAAATAAAGACATTAAATCATTTATTCATACAGAAGAAAATGATTTGAAACCGTTCATAAATTATTTACTAAAACAAAAAAGGTACTCTACTGTTCTGTTTCTTAAAATGGTTCAAGCATTGATTAAAAGGAGTTAAAATGTTTCGTATTGAAGCAGAAAAATTGTTAGTTGGTTTTGTATTATCATTTATTATAGCTGTAGATATGTTAGGTACAACTATGTTAGGTAGATTGATACCAACTATCCCAAGTTCTATGTCTGTACTAGTTTCTCTATGTTTGCTAATCCGTTTTAGATACATTAAGAAATTCTCTATCAACTACCTGATTTTTGCACCTGTACTTCTAATTGTTGGCTTTTTAGTAGCTTTACAAATGAAGAATTATAGTTTCCTTGCCTATATGGTTCTGATAGTTTGTTTGTATGATATGGATATGGATTTTATATTAAAGGTTTATTGTGCGGTAGTTATTCCTTTTTTATTAGGAACAGTATTTTTATCTTTAATTCATATCATTCCTAACTTACAATTTGTACAAATGAGAAATACAGGTATGGTTACAAGAAATTCCTTTGGTTTTATTTATCCAACGGATTTCGCGTCGCATTGTTTTTATTTATATGTTGCTCTGTCTTATTTAAACAGAAATCGTTTCTTGTTTACCCGTTCGGTATTAGGGTTAGGTCTTGCTGCTTTTATTATTAAATTTTGTGATGCTCGTTTAAATGCAATGTCAATCGTTATTTCGGTTGTGATATTTGCTTTTTTCTACTTTGCTAAAAATAAACATCGTATGATTTTTAGTATATTCCCAGCTTCAATTTTAGCGTCATCTGGAATTATGTATTACTTAACAAAGAATTTCACGTGGTCTAGTTCATTCTATGTTGCTATGAATAATTTGGTAAGTATGCGTTTGAAATTAGGCAATGATGCTTTAAAGACGTATGCTGTACGTTTATTTGGTAATCCAGAAGCAAATTTTATTGGTTATGGTGGTAAAACTGAATCAGTTTTAAGTTATAACTATGTTGATTCCTCATATATTCAAATGCTGTTTTATTATGGCAGTGTAGCAGTGGTTCTTCTTGTAATTCTATATTTTGTTAGATCTTGGGTTATCTATCGACAGGGAAATTATCTTATTCTAACTTTACTTTCTTTGATCACATGGAATTGTATGATTGAAGCATTTTGGATTAGACCGTCATATAACATTTTTTTCTATATTTTATTTGCGTCAGCTACAATAGGGGTTGAGCGTAAAAATAGGAGTAAAAAATGAAAGTTCTTAAAAATTACGCCTATAATCTCTCATACCAGTTGCTGGTGATTATCTTGCCGATTATCACCACCCCTTATGTGACACGGGTCTTTAGCTCGAATGACTTGGGGACCTATGGTTATTTCAACTCCATCGTCACCTATTTTATCCTTTTGGCGACCTTGGGAGTGGCTAACTACGGAACCAAGGAGATCTCAGGACACCGCAAAGACATTCAAAAGAATTTCTGGGGGATTTATACCCTCCAGTTAGGAGCGACCTTTGTGTCCATCCTACTCTATGTCTTGCTGTGCTTGGCGCTTCCTTCCATGCAAAACCCTGTGGCCTATATCTTAGGACTCAGTTTGGTTTCAAAGGGACTCGACATCTCCTGGCTCTTTCAGGGATTGGAAGATTTTCGTAAGATTACCGTTCGAAATATCACGGTCAAACTGGTTGGAGTCATCTCCATCTTCTTGTTTGTCAAATCTGCCAATGATCTATATCTCTATGTATTCTTACTCACCATCTTTGAGCTCTTAGGTCAGCTCAGTATGTGGCTACCTGCTCGGGAGTTCATTGGGAAAGCCCATTTTGATTTGGCTTATGCACGGGTGCACTTAAAACCGGTCATTCTGCTCTTTTTACCGCAGATTGCCATTTCCCTTTATGTCACCTTGGATCGGACCATGCTGGGGGCTCTCGCCTCTACAAAGGATGTAGGGATTTATGACCAGGCTTTGAAATTGGTTAATATTTTGCTGACCCTTGTGACGTCTTTAGGAAGTGTCATGCTTCCGCGCGTGGCGAGTCTCTTGGCTTCAGGAGACCACAAGGCTGTCAATAAAATGCACCAAATGTCCTTTTTGATCTATAATTTGGTCATCTTCCCAATCATTGCGGGTATGCTGATCGTCAACGATGACTTTGTTCGATTCTTCTTAGGGAAGGATTTCCAAGATGCTCGCTATGCCATCGCTATCATGATCTTCCGCATGTTCTTTATCGGATGGACCAATATCATGGGGATTCAAATTCTCATCCCACATGATAAGAACAAAGAATTTATGCTGTCGACCACGATTCCTGCTATCGTCAGTGTCGGGTTGAATGTGCTCTTCTTACCTCATTTTGGTTTTATCGGTGCAGCCATTGTATCTGTCTTAACAGAATCCTTGGTATGGCTGATTCAATTGTACTATACCCGTCATTACCTCAGGGAAGTTCCAATTATCGGGTCTATGACAAAAATTATGTTTGCATCTGCTGTGATGTATGGCCTTTTGCTACTTGTAAAACCATTCCTACATTTCACCCCTACCCTGAATGTACTCGTGTATGCGGTGCTTGGTGGGATCATTTATCTGATCGCTATCCTATCTCTGAGAGTGGTAGATGTGAAAGAATTAAAACAAATATTTAAGAAATAATGGAGTCTACTATGTACGATTATCTGATTGTTGGTGCTGGTTTGTCCGGAGCCATTTTCGCACATGAAGCTACAAAACGTGGTAAAAAAGTAAAAGTGATTGACAAGCGAGATCACATCGGTGGAAATATCTACTGCGAGGAGGTTGAAGGCATCAACGTCCATAAGTACGGTGCCCACATTTTCCATACGTCCAACAAAAAAGTTTGGGACTATGTCAACCAATTCGCTGAATTCAACAACTATATCAACTCACCAGTAGCTAACTACAAGGGTAGTCTGTACAATCTTCCCTTTAACATGAATACCTTCTACGCTATGTGGGGAACCAAGACTCCTCAAGAAGTCAAGGACAAGATTGCCGAGCAAACAGCTGACATGAAGGATGTTGAACCGAAGAACTTGGAAGAACAAGCTATCAAGTTGATTGGTCCAGATATCTACGAAAAGTTGATTAAGGGCTATACTGAAAAACAATGGGGACGCTCTGCGACAGACCTTCCACCCTTTATCATCAAACGTCTTCCAGTTCGTTTAACCTTTGATAACAACTACTTTAATGACCGTTACCAAGGGATTCCAATCGGTGGTTACAATGTCATCATTGAAAACATGCTGGGTGATGTAGAAGTAGAACTTGGAGTTGACTTCTTTGCCAATCGTGAAGAGCTAGAAAGCTCAGCTGATAAAGTTGTCTTTACAGGAATGATTGACCAGTACTTTGACTACAAACACGGTGAGTTGGAGTACCGTAGTCTTCGTTTTGAACACGAAATCTTAGATGAGGAAAACCATCAAGGGAATGCCGTGGTTAACTATACCGAGCGTGAGATTCCTTACACTCGGATCATCGAGCATAAGCACTTTGAGTATGGTACACAACCCAAGACAGTTATCACCCGTGAATACCCCGCTGACTGGAAACGTGGGGATGAACCCTACTACCCAATCAATGATGAAAAGAACAACGCCATGTTTGCTAAGTACCAAGAAGAAGCTGAGAAAAACGACAAGGTTATCTTCTGTGGACGTTTGGCAGACTATAAATACTACGACATGCACGTGGTCATTGAGCGTGCTCTAGAAGTCGTAGCAAATGAGTTTGATTGAAAGAAACCATAATCTATGAAATACTACTTAAAAGAAGAATTCCTGCATGATGTCAACGCAAAGAACGCAGGAAATAAAGCACGCAATGACGTAGAAAGTATTGTGAAAGAAGAAGGCTATCATCCCTTGGTCCTTTCTGTCGACAATTGGTATCAGATGAGTACCCTTGCGGCTCAACGCCATAAGGCGAAGGCTTTTGGTCAAGCCTTGGATCAACTAAAGCAAGGAGATGAGTTGCTGATCCAGTTTCCGATGCTTCACCATAGTTTTTTCTCAACCCATTTGGTTAAAAAAGCACAAAAAAGAGGGATTAAAGTCTATCTCTTGATTCATGACCTAGAAGTGCTTCGCCATGCCAATATGACTTCACTACCTTTAAAACACAGAATTCGGATGTACCTTCAAGAAGCAAGTTTTCTCAAGGCAGCTGATGGGATCATCGCCCACAATCCAGTTATGAAATCTGTCTTGGTGGATAAAGGAATTGCGGAAGATAAGATTATCAGCCTTGGCATTTTCGACTATTTGATTCCAAATTTCCAAGAGAAAAGTGGCCAAACAAAAGACCAGCCGATGATTGTGGCGGGTAATTTGGCCCAGGAAAAAGCTGGTTATCTCTATGCTCTTCCTGCAGAACCTGCCTATAATCTCTATGGTGTTGGTTTTGATGAGAGTAGAGCTTTAGAGAATGAAACTTACTTTGGCTCCTTCCTACCGGATGAGCTTCCTGCAGCCCTTGAGGGTGGTTTTGGACTTGTCTGGGATGGGGATAGTGCGGAAACCTGTAGTGGTGTCTTTGGCGAGTACCTTCGCTACAACAACTCTCACAAGGCGTCGCTTTATCTAGCATCAGGCTTCCCGCTGGTGGTGTGGAAACAGTCAGCCTTGTCTCATTTTGTGCTTGAGAAGGGCTGCGGGATTGCAGTAGAGTCGCTTCATGATTTGAAGGAGACAATCGACAATCTTTCAGATGCCGATTACCAAGATTTGGTAGACAATGCCAAGCGTGTTGGCCAAGAAATCCGAGATGGTCACTATTTAAAGACAGCCTTGAAGCATTTATCATAAGATCAAAAGAAGTCAGACAGACTTCTTTTTTTAGTTTTTCAAAAAAATATCACTAATTTTAAAAATTTGCCTTATAAAACTTTTCATCGCTGAAACCGTGTGGTAAAATGATTAACGTATAAAATTTGTATAAAGGGAAGTTTATATGAAAAAGAAAGATCTTATTTTTTATGCCGGAGCGGCAGTCTTGATGGCTGTATCTGCTCAGGGAGTCAGTGCAGATGAGCTGGTTTCAAACGAGGCCACTACTACTGAAGGCAACCAAGTCCAAGCTGAAAAAGTGCCAGAAGTAGCCGTTGCTGAAAAGTCGGTAGCACCTGTTGCAAGCAACTATGCAGCACCAGCAAATGTGACCGAACAGCCTGTAGCACCTGTGAACAAGGCCGCGGCTTCAGAAAGTGGGGCTCCATCTGTGGAGAAAGCTACAGAAGCATCGACTACTGAGAAAGAAGAAACTCCTCTTCCGTCTAATACAGGAAGCACGACCTTCTTTAACACAGGCGCTCACGCTCCTGCTGGTCGCTCAACAGATGTAGCGGTTCAGCCAAAATCATTCGTTGATGTGAGTAGCCACAACGGAGACATTAGTATTGGCGACTACCGTACCCTAGCTAATAAAGGCGTAGGCGGTGTCGTTGTCAAATTGACAGAAGACACTTGGTACAAGAACCCGAATGCGGAGAACCAAATTCGTAATGCACAGGCTGCGGGTCTGCAAGTATCGACCTACCACTTCTCACGCTATACTTCTGAGGAAGCAGCGCGTGCAGAAGCACGATTCTACATTGCAGAGGCGCAACGCTTGAATCTTCCAAAGAACACCCTCATGGTCAATGACTTTGAGGATGCCAAGATGCAGCCAAACATTAACCGCAACATCCAAGCCTGGGCGGACGAAATGCGTAAAAATGGTTACAGCAACTTGATGTTCTACACCAGTGCTAGCTGGTTGGATGAAAACAACCTTCGTAAGAAAGGTCCTGTCAACACCGCTCAATTTGGGCTTCAGAATTTCTGGGTTGCCCAATACCCTTCCCCAAAACTATCTGTAAACGATGCGAAAAGCTTGCGTTACAATGGGAAAGCTGGCGCGTGGCAGTTCACTTCTCAAGCGGAATTGCTTCCAGGAAAACACCTCTTTGACCACAGTGTGGACTATACCGGTCGCTTCACCGCGAACGCAAAACCTGCAACGGATCCAACAGAAGGCAGCTTAAGTGGGAAGATTGACATTGTCAATAACGATACTATGACGGGACGCTTTGACGTTGTCATCTCAAATGTCAAGGCGCCAAATGGAGTTCGAAGTGTTTCTGTACCAATCTGGTCAGAAACAGGTGGCCAAGATGACCTTGTTTGGTATACAGCCAACCGTCAAGCAAATGGGACCTATACCGTCAATGTGAAAGCAGCGGACCATAAAAACTCAACCGGTCTATACAATGTTCACCTTTACTATGTTCAGAATAATGGACAAATGACGGGTGTGGGTGGAACAACGACGAATGTTTATTTTGGAAAACGACCAGTTGATTTAAAACCAAGTGGTACGTTAACGATTGAAAACAATAATGCTAAGTCAGGAACTTTCGACGCTGTGATCACTAATATCACAGCACCACTAGGTGTGAAGGAAGTTTTAGTCCCATCATGGAGTCTAGAAAATGGACAAGATGATCTTATTTGGCATAAGGCGACTAAGCAAACGGATGGTAGCTATCGTGTAACGATTAAGGCAAGTGAGCATAAGGGAAATAAAGGAAACTATCGTGCCGATGCTTACATCGTCGACAACTCTAACAATCGTCATTATATTGCTGAAAAAGTAGTTTCGGTTGATTATACTCGACCAAGTGGAGTCCTTACGATTGAAAACAACAATACTGCAGCAGGGACCTTTGATGCTGTTGTTAGCAACATTGTTGCCCCAAATGGACTAAAAGAAGTTTTAGTTCCATCATGGAGTCTAGAAAATGGACAAGATGACCTCATTTGGCACAAGGCAACGCGTCAAGCGGATGGTTCTTATCGTGTGACTATTAAAGCGAGTGATCATAAGAATTCAACTGGGAATTATCGGGCTGACGCCTACATGGTAGATGATTCAAATAATCGTTTTTATCTGACCGAAAAAGTAGTTGAAGTTCGTCAATCACGCCCAACTGCTTCATTAACGATCGAAAACAATAATGTTTCAACTGGTAGTTTTGATGCGGTTATTCGTAACGTGGTGGCCCCCAATGGTGTAAAGGAAATCTTAGTTCCATCATGGAGCCTTGAAAACGGACAGGATGATCTTGTATGGCACAAGGCGAATCGTCAATCTGATGGAAGTTATCGAGTGACCATTAAAGCGAGTGATCATAAAAACTCACTAGGGAATTATCGTGCAGACCTTTATGTCGTTGATAATGATAACAACCGTCATTATGTTACTGAAACGATTGTAAATGTTAAACATGATAAACCAACTGGAATCATTTCGGTTGTCAATAACAACAAAGACACAGGTACCTTTGATGTCATCATCAAGGATGTATACAGCCCTAAAGGGGTACGAGCTGTTCAAGTCCCAACTTGGTCTGATAAGGAAGGACAGGATGATCTCCGCTGGTATGAAGCGGCTCGCCAAGCGAACGGGGACTACAAGGTATCCGTCAAAGCGAGCGATCACAAGAACTCTACTGGTAAGTACCATGTTCACCTTTACTACATTCAAAATGATGGTTCTCGGATTGGTATTGGTACCACGACTACAGACGTGGAGTTCCGAAATGCGACGACCAAGACGCAAGCTGCTATCAAGAATGTCAATGCAACGAACGGGACTTATACAGTAGCTGTGGATCAAGCTCCTCAAGGTCGTCAGATTAAGAACATCCGTGTTGCTGCCTGGTCCAAAGCTCATCAAGAAAATCTTTACTGGTATTCCGCAACGCCGACAGGTATGCACACAGAGATCACAGTCTCTGCCAATAATCACGGTAATGAAGTGGGTAACTATACTACACACGTCTATGTGGACTACAAAGATGGTGGTGTTGAAGGCTTTAACCTTGGTCAAACAGCCTTGTCTCCACGAAATCAAAAGGTGAACCCACAAACAACCTATTATTCTCAACGGGATCCTCGTTGGGCTGGGAAATATTACGGTGTGAGCAATGTCGATCAGTCAGGTTGTGTGCCAACCTCTCTTGCCATGACCTTCACAGATATCCTTGGCAGAACTATTTTGCCAACAACAGTAGCTGATTATCTCTACAACAATACTGATTCATTCAACAAAGGTGAAGCAGGAACAGATTCTGATGGGATTGTAGCTGCCACTCGTAATTGGGGCTTGAAGAGCCAATTGATTAATGGAGCTGGAGGCATTGCAGAAGCCCTCATGGCTGGCAAGCATGTACTTGCTGCGGTAGGCAATAGCCAATTTACTAGCGATCCTTATACTCATGAATTGGTCTTGCATGGTTATGACAATGGAAGAACCTATGTACGCGATCCATATAATAGTGGCAACAACGGCTGGTACTCTATCAATTATCTTCATTCCATTAAGAGTAAAGACCCGATGGATAACAAGCTCGGAGCACCTTTCTTCTCAATTTTTGCATAAGCTAAACAGAAGGCCGACTTGGCCTTCTGTTTTCTTTAAAGGAGGGATAAAATCTTCTCATGATATTGTTTCTTGATCCGGCAGTTTATGCTATAATACTACTATGTGGGTACAATCCGTATAAAAATTTGTAAGGGAAGATACATGAAAAAGAAAGATCTTATTTTTTACGCAGGGACAGCTGTTTTGTTGGCCTTTTCAACACAACAAGCCAAAGCCGATGAGCAAGGTGCGTCCGATCAAACACCAGAAAATACATCAGCTGTCGTTGCAAAAACAACGACTTCATCAGAAACGCAGAATACTACAGCTAATGTGGTAGGAACTGATCAAGCAGTTCAGATAGAAAATACCGTTGCAACAGTGGCAACACCTGTTACACCGACTCCATCTTCTGACGAGGTTACTAGCGAGAAGGTTCCATCAGAGCAACCAACAACTGCTGTGGTAGCTAGTCGCGCTCCATACGGCGCACGCGCACGAGTGGTAGAAACAGAAAATAATAGTTTACCGACAGAACATGTACAGAAACCAAGTGGTACTCTCTCAATTGAAAATAGTGATCAAACTACAGGTACCTTTGATGCAGTTGTTAGTAATATCACATCTCCAGGGGGTGTGAAAGAGGTTTTGGTGCCATCATGGAGTCTAGAAAATGGCCAAGACGATCTTATCTGGCATAAGGCGACGAAGCAAACGGATGGTAGCTATCGAGTAACTATAAAAGCGAGTGAGCATAAGTGGAATAAAGGAAACTACCGTGCAGATGCTTATATTGTTGACAACTCTGGTAACCCCCACTATATCGCCGAACGAGTGGTTTCGGTTGATTATGTTCGACCAAGTGGAGTTCTGACGATTGAAAACAACAACCCAGTAGCAGGTACCTTTGATGCGGTTGTTAGCAATATTGTTGCACCAACTGGTCTAAAAGAAGTTTTAGTTCCATCATGGAGTCTTGAAAATGGCCAGGATGACCTTGTATGGCATAAGGCAACACGTCAAGCAGATGGTTCTTATCGTGTGACTATAAAAGCGAATGATCATAAGAATTCTACTGGGAATTACCGTGCTGACGCCTACATTGTAGATGATTCAAATAATCGTTTTTATCTGACTGAAAAAGTAGTTGAGGTTCACCAGGTCAAACCAAGTGGTACTGTTACAATTGAGAACAAAAATTCAGAGACAGGTACCTTTGATGCAGTTATTCGCAATGTAGTTGCCCCATATGGTTTGAAAGAGGTTCTAGTTCCTACCTGGTCTAACAAAAACGGTCAGGACGATTTAGTTTGGCATAAAGCAGAACGTCAAGATGATGGCAGCTATCGTGCGACCATCAAAGCATCTGATCATAAAAATGACACAGGTGAATTTAATGTTCATATTTACTATGTAGATCAAAATAATCAACGTAACTACATTACAGAGACTAAGACAGAAGTACATGAAGTCAAACCAAGTGGTACTGTTACAATTGAGAACAACAATACCGTAACAGGTACCTTTGACGCGGTTATTCGTAATGTTGTTGCACCAAATGGTTTGAAAGAAGTTCTGATCCCAACCTGGTCGGATTCGAACGGGCCTGATGATCTAGTATGGCACAAAGCAGTCCGTCAAAGTGATGGCAGCTATCGTGCGACCATCAAAGCTTCAGACCATAAAAATGAAGATGGGAAATACAATGTCCATGTTTATTATGTAGATCAAAATAACCAACGAAGCTACATAACAGAAACCACGACAGAAGTGCGTCAAGCCCGCCGCTCTGGTACAATCTTGATCCAAAACAACAACAAGGATACAGGAACCTTTGACGTCATCATCAAAGATGTCTACAGCCCTAAAGGTGTGCAGACTGTGCAAGTACCAACCTGGTCTGACAAGGACGGCCAAGACGACATCCGCTGGTATGAGGCGACTCGTCAAGCGAACGGAGATTACAAGGTATCTGTCAAAGCAAGCGACCACAAGAACTCTACTGGTAAGTACCATGTTCATCTTTACTACATCCAAAATGATGGATCTCGTGTAGGTGTTGGTACCACAACTACAGAAGTGGAGTTCCGAAATGCCAAGACCAAGACGCAAGCTTCTATCAAGAATGTCAATTCTGGTGCTGGAACCTATACGGTAACAGTGGATCAAGCGCCTCAGGGACGTCGGATTAAGAACATCCGTGTTGCAGCCTGGTCTCAAGCGCACCAAGAAAATCTTTACTGGTATTCAACAGCACCTTCTGGAATGCATACAGAAGTGCAGGTCTCTGCAGCAAATCACCAGTACCAATCAGGTAACTATACCACTCACGTCTATGTGGATTATGTCGATGGTGGCGTTGAAGGCTTTAACCTTGGTCAAACAGCCCTTCATCCCCGTGCGACAGTAGATCAAACAGCTTTTAGTCCTCGTGTAACGAATGGACAACGGGACCGTGTCTTACGGGCAGCAGCTAGTCTAGTGGGCGTTCGTGGCGGAACTGCAGCTCACCATCAATTGGTCAATGATTATAACAGTGTCAAACCACTTCCGGTTGGTTATGCAGTGAAGACGACCGATGACTGGTGTGATATCTTTGTCACAACAGTCTTCCAGCGGGAAGGTTTGAGCGGTTTGATTGGCCGTGAATGTGGAGTCGAACGTCACATCCAGATCTTCAAACGCTTGGGCATCTGGAATGAAGATGGTACCACTACACCAAAAGCAGGGGACATCATCACCTTTAACTGGGATCAAAATAGCCAACAAAACAATGGCTTTGCGGATCACATCGGAATTGTTGAGAGCGTCTCAAATGGGATCATTCATACCATTGAAGGAAACTCCAACAACCAAGTCCGTCGCAATACCTACCGAATCGGACATGGCAATATCCGTGGATTTGCAACCCCTCGCTATCAATAAAAAAAAAGAAGCCACAGGCTTCTTTTTTGAATGCAGATAAGTTTTTAAAATAAAATGAGAGATTCTGTCAATTGTTTTAAATGATTTTTATCTTTTGAATTATTCGATAATGACTGGAGACTTTACGCAGTGAGAAAAGTGCTTGAAATATTAGAATTTCAAGCACTCGGGAGTTTTGAGACGTTGGGCTCAAAACTAAGTCATGGAACTTCTTTGAAGTTCGCTGACGTCCGTACTCACTTAAGGAAAGTCTCTAAGAAGACTATTTCGGTTCTTTTCTCATTTTTTCAACCCTTCTTCGAAACTCTTGGAAGGGGCCTCGACTTGGATGGTTTCAAGGGTTAATGGATTGGTAAAGGTCAAGCGGTGAGCATGGAGCATGAGTCGCTCTCCGCGTGCAGGGTTATAGAGAGGGTCTCCGACAATCGGGTGCCCATGATGGGAGAGATGCACCCGGATCTGATGGGTGCGCCCCGTCTTGAGCTGGCATTTGACCAGGCTGTTTCGCCCGATTTTTTTCAGTTGCGTCACCTGAGTTTCTGCATACTGACCTTTTCGTGGATCGACCAGGCGCTTGCGCCGATCGTGGCGATCGCGTCCGATTTTATCCTTGTAGACGATGGTTTTTTGTGCTAAGCTACCTTGGATCAAGGCCCAGTACTCGCGTTGGATGTTTTTATCTTCTAAAATGCGGTTGAGAATGGGCAGGATAAAAGGGTTTTTAGCAAATAAAATCGCTCCGCTGGTTTCCTTATCTAGGCGGTGCACGACGTAGCAGGTGGATCCAACATAGCTGGAAACATGGTTGAGAAGAGCAATTTCTGTCGGCTCATTGGCATGGGTTTTCATACCTTCAAGCTTATTGACGATGATGACATGCTCATCCTGATAGAGCTCTTCGACCAGACTCGGGTCTCCGGCTGGGAGCTCTTTTTCAGGGTAATCGTCCGCGTCAAAGATCAGCTGGATCTGGTCTCCTTTTTGAACGGGGCTCTGCCAGTTGATGGTCTCGCCATTGACCAAGACGTGTTTCTTGGTTCGTAAAAAATGCCGGATCTTACGGGGAATGAGGAAGTAGTCCTCAAGCAACTCTTTCACAGTCATCTGGGGAAAGGATTGTGGAATGGTAAATTGATAGTTCATGACCCTATTGTAGCAAAATCTAAGCTTAAAGAAAACTAAATGGGAGAAGGGGATGAGCTATCTTTTCTTGCTAGGACAAGGATAAGGTGTTACAATAACAGGTATGAATAGAATAAAAGAATTATTTGAAAACCTGATCACTTTTTTTAGAAAGGATCATCCGCCCAAAGCGGTGGCAGAAGAAGTGCCAGACACGGAACTACCGGAAGAGACAGTAGAGCCGACCTATAGTCGCTCAGGCAAGCACAGAAGCAAGCCTCTCTCTCAACATCCCTTCCGTCGTTTTTGGCGCAGATTCCATTTGACCAAGATTCTCCTGATCATTGGGCTAGGCTTTAGCCTCTTGACAGGGGGCTATCTCTTCTACCTCGCAAAGACGACCAACGTCAAGGATTTGCAGAATGCACTGAAGGCGACCACTATTATCTATGATAAGAATGGGGACCAGGCGGGAAGTTTGACCGGGCAAAAAGGAACCTATGTCGAACTCGATGCCATTAGTGAGAATCTGCAAAATGCCGTGGTCGCAACAGAGGACCGGAGCTTTTACAAGAATAGCGGGATCAACTATGGTCGCTTCTTCTTAGCGATTTTGACCCTGGGTCGCTCAGGTGGTGGGTCGACCATCACCCAGCAGCTAGCCAAGAATGCTTACCTGTCTCAGGACCAGACGGTGGAGCGTAAGGCTAAAGAATTCTTCCTGGCGCTTGAAATCAATAAGAAATACAGTAAAAAAGAAATCCTCACCATGTACCTCAACAATGCCTATTTTGGAAATGGGGTTTGGGGAATTGAGGATGCTTCCAAGAAGTATTTTGGGGTTTCAGCCAGTCAATTAAGCCTGGATCAGTCTGCGGTTCTCGCAGGTATGCTCAAGGGACCGGAAATCTATAACCCGCTCTATTCAGTAGAGAATGCGACCAATCGCCGCAATACGGTCCTCCAAAATATGGTGGCGGCTGGTTATATTGACCAGAAAACAGCTGATCAGTCCGCGGCTGTGGATATCCATGGCCAGCTGGTCGATGCCTATGAAGGCAAGTCAGAGGACTACCGCTACCCATCCTATTTTGATGCGGTCATCAATGAAGCGGTCAATGAATACGGCCTGACCGAAGAAGACATTGTCAAAAATGGTTACCGGATCTACACAGAGCTGGATCAAAATTACCAAGCAAGCATGCAGGTGATCTATGACAATACGGCCCTCTTCCCAGTAGCGGAAGACGGCACGCGCGCGGAATCTGGTAGTGTGGCGCTTGATCCTAAGACCGGAGGGGTTCGGGCTCTCGTAGGGCGTGTCGGAAGCGATCAAAATCCAGGTTTCCGTACCTACAACTACGCTACCCAGGCTGCTCGTAGTCCAGGATCAACCATCAAACCTTTAGTCGTCTATAGCCCAGCTGTTGCTGAAGGTTGGTCGACCAATAAGGAGTTGGACAATAGTACCACCCAATATGGAAGCTATGAGGTCAATAACTATGCGGGAATCCAGTCTAGCCCAACGGTACCGATGTACCAGGCCTTGGCAGAGTCCCTTAACCTTCCAGCCGTAGCGACCGCTAATGATTTGGGTCTCGATACGGTCTTTGAATACGGGAAAAAATTCGGGCTCAACATGGACAAGGTGGACAAGTCGCTTGCCGTTGCCTTGGGAGCTGGTGTGACAACCAATCCGATGCAGATGGCCCAGGCCTATGGCACCTTTGCTAACGGCGGGGTCATGAATGATGCCCATCTTATTACCAAGATCGAAAATGCCAGTGGCCAAGTGGTCAAGAGCCACAGCCAGAAATCAACCCGAGTGCTGAGTGGTTCAACGACAGATAAGATGACCAATATGATGCTTGGTACCTTCAGTAATGGTACAGGGGTTAACGCTGCGCCTTATGGCTATACCATGGCAGGGAAAACCGGTACGACAGAGACCAGCTTTAACAAGGACCTCTCTGGAGACCAATGGGTGATCGGCTACACGCCAGATGTGGTCATCAGTCAGTGGCTTGGTTTCCCAACGACCGATGAAAATCACTACCTGACGGACAGTAGTGCTGGAACGGCATCTGAGATCTTCCGCAATGTTGCCAACAGTGTTCTGCCTTATACAGACGGTACCCAGTTTGACTCGGTGAAGAACTCTTATGCTGAAAATGGCATTGCACCAGTCGGAGAAGAAACGACAGAAACAGACAGCAAAGAAGACAAAGGTTTCTTTGAGGATGTCAAAGAAAAGGCGTCGAATATGGTCGATGATGCGAAAAAAGCAATCGACGAAGCCGATATCCCAGGAAAAGCGAAAAACGCTTGGGATACCTTCAAAGGCTGGCTTGGTTTCTAATCAAAAAGAGAGTGGGACAGAAATCGGTAATTCGTTAGAATTCGATTTC
>NZ_JVSR01000114.1:0-19406 GCF_001069785.1 Streptococcus parasanguinis | reverse complement strand
GTTCTGAATCGGTATCTACGTCCGAGTCAGTTTCAACGTCTGAGTCAGTTCCAAGTTCTGAATCGGTGTCGATGTCCGAGTCAGCCTCAACGTCAGAGTCAGTTTCAAGTTCTGAATCGGTATCTACGTCCGAGTCAGTTTCAACGTCTGAGTCAGTTTCAACATCTGAATCAGTGTCTACGTCTGAGTTAGTCTCGACTTCCGAGTCATTGTCAGCCTCAGAATCAGTATCAGTATCAGGATCCGAGTCTGTATCAACGTCTGAATCTGCATCGACATCCGAATCAGTTTCAACGTCTGAATCAGTGTCGACATCCGAGTCGGTTTCAATTTCTGAATCGGTCTCAACGTCCGAATCCGTATCAACATCTGAGTCAGTATCTACTTCAGAGTCATTGTCAGCATCCGAGTCGGTTTCTGTATCCGAATCAGTTTCAGTCTCTGAGTCTGTGTCAACGTCTGAATCATTATCAACCTCCGAATCGGTATCAACGTCTGAATCGGTCTCAACCTCAGAATCAGTTTCAACGTCTGAATCAGTTTCTACTTCTGAATCAGCATCGACGTCCGAATCAGTTTCTACTTCAGAATCTGCATCAACCTCTGAATCGGTTTCAGCATCCGAGTCTGTATCAACGTCTGAGTTGGTGTCAACGTCTGAATCAGTGTCGATATCCGAGTCGGTTTCTACCTCAGAATCCGTCTCAACGTCCGAATCCGTATCAACATCTGAGTCAGTCTCTACTTCAGAATCGGTTTCAACGTCTGAGTCCGTGTCGACATCAGAATCGGTTTCAATGTCAGAATCAGTCGCAACGTCCGAATCCGTATCAACATCTGAGTCAGTCTCTACTTCAGAATCGGTTTCAACGTCTGAATCAGTATCGAAATCTGAGTCAGTCTCAACATCCGAGTCGGTTTCAGTGAGTCAATCTCAATCAGTATCAATATCTGGTAGTGGTTCACAATCAACTTCTGGTTCAGAATTATTGTCTTCATCAGAATCAGCAAGTGGTTCACAAAAACACAGCCAATCTGTGGCGCTTCCGAATACTGGCGAAACAGGATCTGTGACATCAGCTCTTCTTGGGGTTGTTACAGGGTTAGCTGGAATTGCTGGACTGACCCGACGTAAAAAGAAGGGGAACTGATCTAGTAGGAACTATCATTTTTTCGAGTGAATCTCATAGGAGATTCACTTTTTTTACTAGTAGAATGAAGTGTTTTTAATTTCTTGCAAAAAATTCGAAAACAAAAACAAAAATAAATAAGTTTTTTATAGCAAATTACTTGAATCTACGTAGTATTCCTGTATAATGAATAATGACTACAATGTAAGGGGAATATCATGCAATTTAAGCGTTCAAAAGGAAACTTTCGTGAGACAGATCGTGTCGTACGCTTCAAATTAATTAAATCAGGAAAAAATTGGCTTCGAGCATCAACTGCTGCTCTAGGACTCTTTCGTGTGGTTCGAGGGCAAGTAGAGGAGATGGTCATTGCCGAAGTTCCAGAAGATGGCGGTCGTCTTCATAAGAAGGGTCAACAGTTATTAAAAGGCTTGGTTGCTGTAGGGACTGTATTTGGAGGAGCTGTTGTGGCTACGACGGCTCAAGCAGAAGAAGTGGCATCTCTCGCCCCAACTGTGTCTGAAACGAAACAAGAGACATTGGCAGAAGCAGATAGCGTCATTCTTTCAAAGACATCCTCGCTAGATTCTGCCTCTGCTTCTCTATCAACCTCTACAAGTCTTTCTGAAACGACTAGCCATTCGCTCTCTATGAGTGAATCGACTTCTATTTCCATCAGTGGGCAAGAATCTACCAGTTTGGCAAGCGTTTCTAGTGAATCCACACAAGTTCTAGCTTCAGAATCAGCGGTAGATGAACCAGCAGCTACAGATGAAGCTTCCCTATTGGAACAAAATGCTTCTGAAGCAGAGCTGCTCCAACAAATCGCAGGGAAATACGCTACTCAGATACCTGTGCCTGAGCGTAAGGCAGCTTTGGAAGCAGTTATCAATAAGCTACAATCGGAAGTAACTACTAGCTATCGTTTGGTCCATACAAATGCTGGTGCGCAAGCTTATGCCGAGCAACGCGATCGCTTGGGCAAAGCAGTTGATGAGATGATGACCACCTTAACGGCTGCAGGCTTTGTGGGAAATTCCAATATAAATGGGAAACCAGCTATCTCAGCTCAATTGGCTCCAATTAGTGAAGAGGCTAGAAGTAGTGATGAAGATCTATCCATCTCACCCGAGATGGATGATCGCCATGGCGCCAATGTGGTAGATGCGCCACTACCAACCTCGAATGTTGCCAAAGACCCGAACCTAGATAAAAATGCTTTGTTAACTCCAGAAGAGCTTGCAAAGTATTCAAAAGATCACGATTTGAATCGTTATACTTTTGCAATTTGGGAATTTGTTGACCGAAATGAGGAATCCTTGGGCTACTATGCGACACTATCTGTTGATCGTAGCGAAACGAATCCAGATATTCGTGATCCGAAGAATGTTTATTTCCGAATTGTGAAGGAATCAGATGGATCAGAAGTCTTTTCTCAAACATTCCACCCCAATGAGAGATTGAATAGCCCTATACGACTTCCTAAAGAAGTCTTGATTGCCGATTCTCCAGCAGGCAACAACTTTATCTATTCTTTCGGAGACGCAAGTAAACCTCCTTATGTGACCCTACAATCTTTTCCTAGTATTATGGTTCCAGCCAGAAGTGTTATGCTCCGAGATGTCTATGATGTCATGGAACCTTCACGTCAAGGTCAAATATTAAATGAGTTCTTCCAGGTTAAAGTACCAACCATGTGGTCTCAACAGTCTACCTTGTATCGTTTGGTGGATCCAAAGGGTAAATGGCAAAATGGACTGTATAAACCAACTGGTGAGGAAGAGATCCTTGCTGAATACAGGCAATCTGGGATTGAGGGACAACAGTATACGGCTTCAAATGCGCGTGATATTACAGGTTACGTACAGGTACCAGTAGTAAGCACTTCTCAAAATGCGACCACTGGGATCTTTGATAATAGTAAGGTTGGAAAAGAACGAGTTAATTTATACGGCGGCGCGCGTGAGCATTTTATAAGAAGTGAAGTTGTCCCAACGAATCAAAATGGGGACTACATTCTTCGCTATTACGTCTTGGATCCTTCTAAAATATATACATTGACCTCTCGGGATACAGGAAATGAACCAGTATTTGATAAGTATACTCTTGTTTATGAAAAAACTTTTAAACACGACGTTCCAGGCCAATTGTCTGACTTAGGTGGAACGCGTAAAATTGAAAGTAAAAACAAGGATTATTTCCTAAACGTTACTCCAAGACGTGTGGATGAACACAACTTTGAACTGGACATAACAGGTTGGTTTTCAGCCAATGAAACAGTGACCTATACGGATGAAAAGACGGGAATAGCGTACACGGTTCCAAAACCATTCACAGATGTTCCGAAATCGTCTTTCCTTTCAAAAAATACGACGATGGTTGTAGGGGAAGATGCGACTCCTCAAGGAGCGGATGGTTTCTCTCGTTTCAAGCATACGATTAAGGATAACTATTATGCTAATCCAATGACGAGTGTGAGCTACTATTATCGGAAGATGACGGCATCTGAGTCTGCCTCACAGTCTCAAAGTTTTTCAACTTCATCTTCTATCTCTGAGAGTGAGTCACCAACCTTTGAGTCTATTTCGAGATCTCAGTCAGCAGCCTTGGCCCCAGCATCGATATCCGCGAGTCAGTCAGAATCCTTGGTTCAAGCCTCGGTTTTTGCGAGCCAGTCTGATTCTTTGGTTCAATCTATGCTTTCTGCGAGTCAATCGAAGTCCTTGGCTCAAGAATCACTTTCAGCGAGCCAGTCTGATTTCTTAGTTCAAACATCAATTTTCCTTAGTCAATCTGAATCGTCGGCTCAAGAATTGCTTTCTACGAGCCAATCTGAATCGTTGGTACAAGAGTCCGTTTCAGCAAGTCAATCCGAATCGTTAATTAAAGCTTCAACTTCAGCAAGTCAATCTGAATTACAAGCCCAAGCTTCGATTTCAGCAAGTCAGTCAGAGTCACAGGTTCAAGCTTCAATATCTGCGAGTCAATCTGAATCACAGGTTCAAGAATCGCTTTCAGTGAGCCAATCTGAGTCACAGGTTCAAGAATCGATTTCTGTGAGTCAGTCAGAGTTACAAGCTCAAGAATCACTTTCTGCGAGCCAGTCAGAATCCTTGGTTCAATCTTCGGTTTCGGCAAGCCAGTCAGAGTCACAAGTTCAAGCTTCGGCTTCAGCAAGTCAGTCTGAGTCACTGGTTAAAGAATCAATTTCCGCGAGTCAATCAGACTCACAAGTCCAAGCCTCGACTTCAGCGAGTCAATCTGAGTCACAGGTTCAAGAATCGGTTTCGGCAAGCCAGTCCGAGTCACAAGTTCAAGCTTCGGTTTCAGCAAGCGAATTAGAATCACAAGTTCAAGCTTCGATTTCGGCAAGCAAATCAGAATCGTTGGTTAAAGAATCAATTTCCGCGAGTCAGTCAGAGTCGTTGGTTCAAGCTTCAACATCAGTAAGCCAGTCGGAATCATTAATTAAAGCCTCGACTTCAGCGAGTCAATCAGAGTCACAGGTTCAAGAATCGATTTCTGTGAGTCAGTCCGAATCGTTAATTAAAGCTTCGGTTTCGGCCAGTCAGTCCGAATCGTTAATTCAAGCTTCGGTTTCGGCCAGTCAGTCCGAATCGTTAATTAAAGCCTCGACTTTCGTAAGCCAATCTGAATCGTTGGTACAAGAGTCCGTTTCAGCAAGTCAGTCAGAGTCACAGGTTCAAGCATCAATCTCTGCAAGCCAATCTGAATCACAGGTTCATGCTTCAATATCTGCGAGTCAATCTGAATCACTGGTTAAAGAATCAATTTCCGCGAGTCAGTCCGAGTCACAGGTTCGAGAATCGATTTCAGCAAGCCAGTCCGAGTCACAGGTTCGAGAATCGATTTCAGCAAGCCAATCAGAATCACAGGTTCAAGCTTCAGTTTCGGCAAGTCAGTCTGAGTCCTTGGTACAAAAGTCCGTTTCCGCTAGTCAATCTGAGTCCTTGGTTCAGGCATCTGTATCTGCAAGTCAATCAGAATCGCAGGTTCAGGCATCTGTATCGGCAAGCCAATCAGAGTCTTTGGTTCAAGAATCTGTTTCAGCAAGTCAATCTGAGTCTTTGTTCCAAGCTTCAGTATCAGCGAGCCAATCAGAGTCCTTGGTACAAGAGTCGGTTTCAACTAGTCAGTCCGATTCCTTGATACAAGCATCTGTTCCTGTCAGTCAATCAGACTCGCAATCAAAAGCGGCATCAGCATCTAAGAGTGAGTCTGAAAAAGCCTCGAAATCTGTTTCGTTGAGTCAGTCGGTATCCTTATCTAATTTGGTATCCAAATCAATTTCTGTGTCTCAATCGCAGTCAACATCGGCGGTTGGATCGGAAGAAGTGGTTTCTCAACTGATTTCCTTGTCGCAATCTATTTCGATGAGTCAATCTGAATCACTGGTTCGGGCATCTGTATCTGCAAGTCAATCAGAGTCGTTGGTCCAAGAATCAGTTTCTGCGAGCCAGTCTGATTCGCAGGTACAAGAGTCAGTCTCAGCGAGTCAGTCCGATTCCTTGATTCAAGAATCCGTTTCCGCGAGTCAGTCTGATTCCTTGGTTCAGGAATCTGTATCTGCCAGTCAATCAGACTCGTTGGTTCAAGCATCCGTTTCTGTCAGTCAATCAGACTCGTTGGTCCAAGCCTCAGTCTCAGCCAGTCAATCAGACTCGTTGGTTCAGGCATCTGTATCGTCTAGCAAATCCGAGTCTTTGGTCCAAGCCTCAGTTTCAGCAAGTCAGTCTGAGTCGTTGGTCCAAGCCTCAGTTTCCGCCAGTCGATCAGACTCCTTGGTTCAGTCATCTGTATCGGCTAGCCAATCCGAGTCGTTGGTTCAAGCATCTGTTTCTGCGAGCCAATCAGAATCGTTAGTACAAGCATCAGTTTCCGAAAGTCAATCGCAATCTACTTCTGATATCGAATCTAAGTCTCAAATTACAGAATCTATGTCCTTTTCTCGTTCTGATTCAATGAGTCAGTCGGAATCGCACGTATCGACTGATTTGCAATCAACATCATTGAGTCAATCAGAATCGTTAGTGCGAGAGTCTGTTTCAGCTAGTGAATCCGACTCGTTGGTTCAAGCTTCGACTTCAGCGAGTCAGTCAGAATCACAAGTTCAAGTTTCGATCTCTGCAAGTCAATCCGAATCACAGGTTCGAGAATCAGTTTCCGCAAGTCAGTCCGATTCGTTGATTCAAGAATCTGTTTCTGCCAGTCAATCAGACTCACTGGTTCAAGCCTCAGTCTCCGCCAGTCAATCAGAATCGCAATCAAAAGTAGCTTCTGAATCAGCATCTAAGAATGAGTCTGAAAAAGCCTCGAAATCTGTTTTGTTGAGTCAGTCGGTATCCTTATCTAATTTAGCGTCTAGATCCATTTCTATGTCTCAATCGCAGTCAACATCGGCGGTTGGATCGGAAGAAGTGGTTTCTCAACTGATTTCCTTGTCGCAATCTATTTCGATGAGCAAAAAGCTGTCTGAATCTGTTTCAATGAGTCAATCAGACTCCTTGGTTCAAGCTTCGATTTCTGCAAGTCAATCAGACTCCTTAGTACAAGCTTCGATTTCTGCAACTCAATCTGAGTCACAAGTCCAAGCTTCAGTTTCTGCAAGTCAGTCTGAATCACAAGTTCAAGCTTTAGCTTCAGCGAGCCAGTCTGAGTCGTTGATCCAAGCTTCGGTTTCCGCGAGTCAATCAGATTCGTTAGTCCAAGCTTCTGCCTCAACAAGCGAATCAGCTTCAACGTCGATGTCAGTGTCTGAATTCCCTTTGACGAGTGTCTCAGAATCTATGAGCGCATCATCGACAGAGAGTCAATCCCTATCGCATGAAGCTTCTGAATGGATCAGTGTGTCTTATGCGTCAAGTTTCTCTGCTATGACCAGTCCTTCAGAGTCTGTCGTGTCTTCATCAAGCACCTCTTACTCAGAATCTCCATCAGATGCAA
This sequence comes from Streptococcus parasanguinis, assembly GCF_001069785.1. Classification (GTDB taxonomy): domain Bacteria; phylum Bacillota; class Bacilli; order Lactobacillales; family Streptococcaceae; genus Streptococcus; species Streptococcus parasanguinis_T. The sequence continues at coordinate 12,312 of NZ_JVSR01000114.1, read as the reverse complement.
GCTCACTAAGTGCGACGCATTCTTCAGGACATGCTCTTCCAGAGACAGGAGCCCATCCTTCAAATAATATCCTTGCTACGGTGGTTTCCATTCTTCTGTCTGGATTAGCCCTTTTAGGAATTCGGAAAAAAGATGGCAAATAAGGTATTAAATATCATGAATAAAGACCGGAATGAACCGGTCTTTTATTGATCTAGAATGTCTAAGAAGTTGGGAAATATGTTATAATGAATGAGGAAGTTTTCGTTGAGGGATATGAAAAAGGTTACTTTGTGAAAAGCTCTGTTTGCCTTCATATCTTCAGAAAATATGGGATTAAAAAAGAAGAGTCAGAGGAAAGAGATGAAAATTCATTTTACAAATTTATTTGGGCAATCTTCGAAAAGTGTTGCCCTGATGGCACAAAACGATATCATGAATGTCGTTCGTGAACTTGGGGTTAATGAATTAGGGATCTACTTTTATGATCATAGCAACGAACCAGCTAGCGAATTGAATTCGCGGATGGATGGGATTTTAGCAGGCGTTGCTTTTGGGGATATTGTCTTCGTTCAATCTCCTTCTTGGAATGGAATTGAGTGGGACCGCCGTTTGGTTGATAAGTTAAAACTCCTTCAAACCAAGCTGGTCATGTTTATCCATGATGTCCCACCACTCATGTTTGAGAGCAATTATTATCTAATGCCTAACTATATCGACATGTACAATCAGAGTGATCTGGTCGTTGTTCCATCAGAGCAAATGTATCATCGTCTAGTATCAGAAGGGCTTACAGTTAAAAAATATGTGGTACAAAAGTTGTGGGATTTGACCCACAGTTTGGATCTCTATACCCCACAATTTGAGAAAAAACTGATCTTCTCAGGAAATCCTTCGCGTTTCCCTCATATCATCGACTGGAAATATGATACACCCCTTCATGTTTATACCGAACCAGTTGAAGGAGTTGATTATTCCAAGGTCCATATTGAAGGGTGGCGAACTAAGCAAGAGTTGCTTTTGGAGCTTTCTAAGGGGGGGGTTGGGCTGGTCTGGGGAAATTCAGAGAACCCCGAGGATGAGCGAGATTACTACAAAGAAAATATTTCCTACAAATTATCGACTTACTTATCCGCAGGTCTTCCGGTAGTCGTGCCAGACTATTTGTCAAATGCAGACTATATTCGAGAAAAAGGGCTTGGCTTTGTAGCATCCAGTCTTGAAGAAGCTAATCGTCTGGTTCAAGACTGCACAGAAGAAGCGTATGCCCAAATGGTCCAAAAGGCTCACTATACTTCTTATTTGATCCGCAATGGCTATTTTACAAAGAAATTATTCGTCGATACCATCATGGCCTTGGGTGAATAACATTCAATGAACAATCCTTTAGATAAACATCTGAAGGATTTTTTGTTGAATACAGTACCAAATGGGGAATTTGAAATATTATCAAATATTAGTGACAAATGAGTTTGGAAAAGTCGCAAATTATGGTAAAATAAGTTGAGATAAAATGCTCTAAAGGCACATATTAAAAGGCTATTCCCCAGGTGGAAGAGTCAAAATGAGTAAGAGAAAGTTTAAAAGAAATGTTAAAACGATCTGAAGTAGGAAAGAGATTTTGTTGGACGATATTTTTCGTCTTTATTTATGTTTTGGGAAGTAAAATTTCCTTGCCTTTTGTTGACTTATCAAAGGCCTTGAGACTCAATGAGGGAACGACAACCGGTTTACAGCTCTCAAGTGCTGTGATGGGGGGAAACCTCCGCGGAATGTCGATCTTTTCGATCGGTCTATCCCCTTGGATGTCTTCCATGATTTTGTGGCGGATGTTTACCGTTTCAAAACGCTTTAACCTCGAAAAAACCAGTTCGGAAATTGTGGAGCGGCGAAAGATGTACGTGACCTTGGCACTCGCCGTTGTCCAGTCCTTGGCAGTGGCTATGTATCTCCCCTTGAAGACAGGGTTGAACTCCGGACTTGTCATTGCGGTCAATACTATGATTATGGTAGCTGGAGCCTTCTTTTTAGTTTGGCTCTCCGATCTAAATGCCGCTTTGGGGCTTGGAAGTTCTGTTGTGATCATGATGGCTGGGATGGTTATGTACCTGCCAGAAGACGTGATGCAGACCCTTTCAAGTGTCAATAATATCCCAGAGATCGCTTATGTTCTGGGCGTGATTTTTATCTTGATTTTTGTCTATGTGGCAGTCTTGGTGGAATATTCCAAGTACCAGATTCCTGTCAATAAATTAGGAATCCACAACAATTTGAAAAGTTATACTTTTTTGGATATCAAGCTCAACCCAGCAGGAGGGATGCCCTTCATGTATGCCATGACCTTGGTGTCCATTCCTCAGTACGCGATGCTGTTGATCTTGTCTATGGATTCCAATGCCAAGTGGGCCGCTCATTTAGCCAAACACTTGGTGATGGGAGATCCGATTTGGATTCTTCTTTACATTCTGATGATCGCCCTTCTCTCTTTTGCTTTCGCCTTTGTCAATGTGAACGGAGAAGAAATTGCAGATAAGATGATGAAGGCGTCCGAGTATATTGATCATGTCTATCCTGGAGCAGATACACGTCGCTATATCAATAAAATTGTGCTACGCTTGACGGTTTTTGGGACCTTGTATCTGATCCTCTTTACGGCGCTTCCTTTTTCCCTCTTGTTATGGGATAAAGATCTTTTGCGCTTGACCATGATTCCAGGAACCTTCCTCATGTTTGTCGGGATGATTTACAATATCCGAGAAGAAATTCGTGCCCTTCGTGTCAATCAACGTTATACAAGAATATTCTAGGAGTAACCATGTATTATTTTGTACCAGCCTGGTATGGAACGGACCGCATCTGGCAGCAAACAGCTACCCCTTGGTACTGGATGCGAGAGTCCATTGAATTTGACGATACCATTAATCAAGTTCGTATTTTTCAAGAAGCAGAAATGGATCGGATCTTATTGTTGCCTCAGTATAGTCCGCAACTGCGCTATTTTTTACACCGCCAAGATTTGTTAGAGACAGATGTGCTCTCGATTTTTGATAAGATCCAACAGGTTCCGTCTGATTTGGCTATGCGCCCAGTTCAGCTTCAGGACATCGAATGGCCGAGTGAGACCACTTTTTCCTATACTCCCTTTTTGGTGATGGCATTTCAAAAGGGCCACCACCTAGCAAAAATTGATATGGGAGTGGATGGGAACCTTCTCTCTTTGACCCGTTATAAGAATGACGAGATCAGCTACATCGAGTACATAGATGATCGTGGCTTTATCTCTAGTAGAATCTACTACAATGAGGGAAAACCTTATTTCCAAGAGTATCTGAGTTTTGATGGGCAATGGGTTTTGAGAGAGATGTTGATCGAAGAGAACCACTCCGTCATGGTCAATGAAGCTTTCTCTCATGCCTTCAAAAAAGAAAGCTATGCCAATATGGGAGACGTTGTCGCTGAAAAAATGAAGGAGCAGCTAGCAACCTTGGTTCCAGGACGAGACCAGTTGGTTTTGGCAGCTCATCCAGCAAATTTGGCTTTTTTACAAGATACGGCAAGTAGCGTCAAGAAAGTCTTGTCTTTCTATGGGGATCGTCAGCCCTTGTCTGCTGAAAACTTTGCCCTCTATTTTGATATGATTGATGCCCAGCTTTTGATTACAGATAGTGAAAAAACCAAAGAAGCGATTGGGGTCTTTTCCCCTAGCTTGGCTCAAAAGACACACCGGATTACCTCTTTTGACTCCCGCCTCCGTTTGGGATCTAGTCAGGAGCGCAAGGAATCGAAGATTTACTTTTATGTCAATGAAGCCGAGCTTCCAAGTAAGAGCCAGCTCAAGAAGGTTTTGGAGGTCTTGGCGCAACATCCTTTATTTGAAGTTGTTTTTGCATTTTACAATGGATCACCGGAGCGTGTTAAGGAATTAGAAGGGCAACTCGAGGAATTGATCGCTAGCGAGCAGGACTTGCATCTGGTTCAATCACCAGCCCAAATAGAAGGACTTGGGGAAAACCAGATTATCGATGAAGAGTCCGTACAAGACGCACCGGACTACCGCTTTGTAGTAAAGAATTTTTCAAATGAAAATGACATTATTCAAGAGTTGGAGAAAACACGCTTGATCGTAGATTTAAGCGAGGAACCCAACCTCTATACGCAGATTGCAGGGATCTCTGCTGGGATTCCTCAGGTCAACCGCGTCCAGACAGAATATGTTGATCATTTGAAAAATGGCTATGTCTTATCAAAGGGAGACAAGGAATTAGAGAAGGCGATTACTCACTTTTTATTGGAATTGAAGCCTTGGAACGAAGCCTTGGTCTACTCGATCGAAAAAATTCAAGAATACACCGGTCAACGCTTGATCGAGAAATGGGAAGGATGGATGAAAGAACGTCATGGATAAAAAACAACAAATACCCCATATTCTCCAAATCGGCTCAAGCAGTTGGCAGGATCAGGTGGAGCTTCCTGATGGACTAGGCTGGCACTTTTTTCAAGCTGCCGCTCTTCCATCGCTCAAAGAGTATATGGAAGAAGAGGAAATCTCCAAATTCAAAGCCTTGATTCTGGAAAAGCCAGGAGATTTATTGGCGCTAGGAGAAGACCTGGCTTATTTCCAGCCGTATACCGTTTTTTATGATCAAAGCCATGAACTAGAGGCGCCTTCTGACGAATTGGCCCACCTCTTAAGGCTCAAGCAAGCAAGACCCTGGGATTTCTCAAACAAGTATCAATTTCTCTATGTCTTAGAGCGCTTTTTATACGACAATCAATATGGAGATGCCTTTACGGTTCGTGACCTGCGAGTGAGACCTGATTTTGCTGGCCAGCAAACGGTGCTGGGGCAACATTTTCTGAAGCTAGATGGATCATACGGTGAAGAGTTTACACCGATTGCTCAGTGGGTCTACAACTACGTGTATGATGCTAGCCATCCCATCAATTTTTGGTTGGAATATGAAAAAGATCCAAGCTGTCAGCTGCAATTACGGATTCAATTTTACCGCTTTGGTGCTCTGGGAGAGTGGGTCAAAGATGCAGTCTTTTCAGAAGAAGAGATGGAGCAACCCTTAGAATTGGATGGAGCAGAACCTTATTACCTAGCCTTTTCGCTGGAAGCAAAAGGAGAAGGGACGCTTACGATCGGAGCCTTACATAAGCGCTTGTCACATGGTCCTTTAGGAGAGATGACAGTAGGAGCTAAGACGCTACGGGACCACAAACGCCAAGAAATTTTTGCTTATTTCCATCCTGGCGATATGAAGCCGCCTTTAAACATTTACTTCTCTGGGTATCGTCCAGCCGAAGGCTTTGAAGGGTTTGGGATGATGCGTGCGATGGGGAGTCCCTTTATTCTCTTTTCTGACCCAAGACTGGAAGGTGGATCCTTCTATATGGGCTCAGAAGAATTGGAAAATCAAATCACTGCCTTTATTGATCAGCACTTGGACTTGCTCGGCTTTGAGCCCAAAGATATGAATTTCTCAGGCTTGTCCATGGGGACCTTTGGTGCCCTTTACTATGGGGCTCTTTATTCTCCTCATGCGATCTTGGTCGGAAAACCTATTGTCAACCTGGGGGATGTCGCTGCCAATCTGAAATTTAAACGTCCAGATGAGTTTGGAACATCCCTAGATATGATGCAGTTGATCATTGGTCAAGTGTCGCAAGAAGGGATCGGTCAGCTCAATCAACGCTTCTGGGACCGGTTTAACCAGGCAGATTTCAAGGATACGATTTTAGCCCTTGCCTATATGAGGGATGATGACTACGACCAGCAGGCTTATCCAGATATTTTAGAGGCCTTGTATGAATTGCCGGTTCGTATTATCAGCACCAGTCGCGCTGGTCGGCACAATGACGCGAGTGCTCCAATCATTGAATGGTTTATGACCCAGTACAATGAAATCATGGAAAGAGATTTTGGAAGAAACCAATGATAAAAATAAAAGAAAATGAAAGCAGACGAATCTACTGGGGCGATACTGTTCTAGCAGATTATCTTTGGGGGTCGATCATTCAGGTGACTGCCCAAGGAAGCGTTCAGTTTCAGAACCCCCTTATGCCATCTGGTCAAGTGCTGAAAACTTGGCATTCGCAGACAAATTTTGGTGCAACTCGTCAAATTCCTAGTCTGCCCTTGCTCAAAAGAGAGCAAGATTATGAATTGGTTATCACGATGGAAGCGACTCCTGCTCATACCGTTATGGTAGAAATCGTCTTCAAAGATCGCTTTGGAGAGGTCGTTGGCCGTCGAGTAACCGCAGAAGGTCGCTTGCCGTTTACCTATCCAGACCAAGCATACGCCTATGAAGTACGCTTGCTCAGTGCAGGGTTGCAAGAGTTTACCTTCCACTATTTCACGATTCAACCAATATCGTCTGAGGGAGCAGAAGTTCTCGAATAGACGAACATCACTGCAAAAAAAGAGGATTACATTGGATTACGTTAAATTAAGAAACATCAAAAAAATCTTAAAAGAAGTCAATAGCTGGAAGGATGACATGGCCCGCTTGACGGATCGACAACTACAGGAAAAGACTGAAGAATTTCGAGAACGTCTAGCTCAGGGTGAGACCTTGGATGATCTATTGCCGGAAGCATTTGCGGTTGCGCGAGAAGCCGATAAACGGGTCTTGGGGATGTTTCCTTATGACGTGCAAGTCATGGGAGGGATTGTCCTCCACCAAGGCAATGTCGCTGAAATGAATACTGGTGAAGGGAAGACCTTGACGGCAACTATGCCGGTTTATCTCAATGCCTTAGAGGGCAAAGGGGTCATGGTTATTACGACCAATACCTATCTGGCAACTCGGGATGCAGAAGAGATGGGACAGGTCTACCGCTTTTTGGGCTTGACTGTTGGAGTTCCCTTGAAACAATCAGAAGACGAAGAATTAGATCCAGAAGTCAAACGGGAGATTTACCGGTCAGATGTCATTTATACGACTAATACTAGTCTGGGCTTTGACTATTTAACAGAGAACTTGACGGCTTCGGCAGATGGCCAGTTTTTGGCAGACTTCAATTACGCCATTGTCGATGAGATTGATTCGGTGCTTCTAGATAGTGCTCAGACTCCCTTGATTATTTCTGGTTCTCCTCGGGTTCAATCTAACCTATATGGGATTATTGATACCCTGATCCAAACCTTCAAAGAAGGGGAAGATTTCAAGTTTGATGAAGAAAAGAAACGAGTTTGGTTGACTCGAAAAGGAGCTCATGCAGCAGAAGCCTTTCTAGCTATTCCCAATCTCTATGATCCCCAATACCGTGACTTGGTCCGCCATATCAGCCTAGCCCTGCAGGCCAATAAAAACTTTATTCGGGATAAGGATTATGTCATCCATCCTAATCCCGATGGAGAAGAAGAGATTGTTTTGCTAGACCAGGCGACGGGTCGATTGATGGAAATGACGCGCTTGCAAGGAGGACTCCACCAGGCGATTGAAGCCAAAGAGGGTCTCAAGCTCACCCAAGAAACACGGGCCATGGCTTCTATTACTTACCAAAACCTCTTTAAGATGTTTCGGAAGTTGGGAGGCATGACCGGGACTGGGAAGGTCGCTGAGGCAGAGTTTCTTGATACCTATGCCATGTCAGTGATCAAGATCCCAACCAATCGCAAGAAGATCCGCAAAGATTTGCCGGATGAAATCTATCAGACCTTGCCGGAAAAAATCGTGGCTTCCCTGGACTATGTGAAGAAGGTCCATGAAAAGGGCAATCCAATTCTGGTCTTTGCCGGATCCGTTGAGATGTCGATTCTTTATTCGAATCTTCTTTTGCGCGAAGGGATTCCTCACAATCTTCTTAATGCCAACAATGCTCCTCGAGAGGCCCAGATCATTAAGGAATCAGGTCGAAAAGGAGCTGTGACAGTTGCAACCTCAATGGCCGGTCGGGGAACCGACATCAAGTTAGGACCAGGAGTCGCTGAGTTAGGTGGCTTGGTGGTTGTCGGGACTGAGCGGATGATGAACCAGCGGATTGACCTTCAAATTCGGGGGCGTTCAGGTCGCCAAGGAGATCCCGGTTTGACCAAGTTCTTCGTCTCTTTGGAAGACGATTTGATGAAAAACTGGGGGCCAGACTGGATCCAGGATACCTATCAAGACTATGATGTGGATGAGCGGATTGGTTCTGCTAAAGCTCTGACCAAGCGCAAGTATAGAAACTTGGTGGAACGGGCTCAAAATGCTAGTGAAAGTTCTGGTCAGGCCAGTCGTCGGATGACGTTAGAATTTGCGGAAAGCATGAACATTCAGCGTGCCATCGTCTACGAAGAGCGCGACCGCTTGATCAAACAAGAAGGTCGCTTGGACAACATCGTTGAAAAAGTGCTTCGTTCCGTCTTTTCAAGCATAGTCCATAAAAAAGAGTACAAGGAACCGGTAGCTTTTTATCGCTATATGTTAGACAATGTTAGCTACCAAGTGGATCCGGATAAGGCCCACCAAACTTTCCGTAGCAAGAAAACCAAAGAAAATTTCTTATGGGAGATTGCTAAAAGCGAGTTGGAAGCTAAGTATGAGATCTTAGGCACCGATGAGGTGATCGCCCAATTCCAGCGCATGGCCATTCTAAAAGCTATCGACGAGAACTGGGTCGAGCAGGTAGACTATCTGCAACAATTGCGCATGGCGCTCTCTGGTCAGTACACCAGTCAGAAAAACCCTTTGGTAGAATTTTTCCAAGAAGCCTACCAATCCTTTGAACGAATGAAAGAGGCGGCCAAAGAACAAATGGTCCGCAATCTCTTACTGAGTCGAGTAGAAATCAATAAAAAAGGGGAAATTGTCTTGCATTTCCCATAAAAGAGGACATTATGACAGTATACAATATCAACCTTGGAATCGGTTGGGCCAGCAGTGGTGTTGAGTATGCCCAGGCCTACCGTGCCCAGTTGTTACGCAATATCCATCAACCAGCCAAGTTTGTCTTTATGGATATGATTCTAGCCGATAATATCCAACATTTAACAGAAAATATCGGTTTTAAAAATGATGAAATCATCTGGCTCTATAGCCATTTTACAGATATAAAAATTGCGCCAACGACCTATACCATTGATCAGGTCTTAGCAGGATTTGCCGGAAAACCGACTCGGGAAGAAGTCGATGGTAAGATCAAACGCTTCTTTTATGAGGACCAGGACAACTTTTTGACCTGCTACCTGCGCGCAGAAAACAGTCCCTATGTCGAACGCTGTGAGTACGTGTCTAGAGGGATTTTAGTGAGAAAGGATTATTTCTCCTATACCCGCTATTGTACCGAGTACTTCATTCCTAAGAACAACCAAGCCAACTTGATTGAGCGCCGATTTTACAATGAAGACGGGACGGTTGCCTACAGCATGCAGATGGCAGATGGCCGCGAAATCTATCGTTTCCCAGATCGCTATCTAGTTGGTCGCCAAGAATTAATCCGCTACTTCATGCAGACCCTTCAATTAACCAAACAAGATCTAGTGATTTTGGATCGGGAAACCAACATTGGTCAGCCTATCTTTGAAGAAGCGCAAAAAGCCCGTCTAGGTGTGGTCGTCCATGCCGAGCACTTCAGCGCCAATAATGTCGATGATCAGTATATCCTGTGGAATAACTACTACGAGTACCAATTTACCAATGCAGACAAGGTAGACTTCTTTATTGTCGCGACTGACCGCCAAAAAGAAATCTTAGCCGAGCAGTTTGCCAAATACACCAACCATCAGCCGGCCATCTATACCATTCCAGTTGGGAGTCTTGCAAGCTTGCCACAAAACGAAAATCGCACCCCATTTTCTATGATTACCGCCTCTCGTTTGGCGACAGAAAAGCATATTGACTGGTTGGTGCGAGCAGTGGTTCGCGCCAAAAAAGAATTGCCAGAACTGTCTTTTGACATCTATGGAAAAGGTGGAGAAGAAGGCAAGTTGCGTTCTCTAATTGATGAATTGGGGGCGGCAGACTATATCCATCTCAAAGGGCATGCCAATCTAGAGGAAATTTATAAGAATTATGAGGTTTACCTGTCAGCGTCGACCAGTGAAGGCTTTGGGTTGACCTTGATGGAGGCGATTGGTTCTGGACTTCCGATTATCGGTTTTGATGTTCCTTATGGCAATCAGACCTTTGTCACAGAAGGTAAAAATGGCTATCTCATTCCACCTTCAGCAGATCAAGTGGTCGACCAGATCGCTTCTGCCTTTGCGGAAAAAATGATCCAGCTATACAAAAAAGATGATCTAGCCAGCATGCGTCAAGCATCTTATGCGCGTGCAGAAGACTTTTTGACCAGCCGAGTAGAAGAAGCTTGGGCACAATTGATAGAAGAGGTGACACATGCTGAACGTATTTGATAGTTATTCTCGTGAAAGCCAAGACTTGCTCCACTCTATGAAAGAGTCTGGCTTTGACCACCCGACCGTTGTTTTGGAGCCAAATGGTTTCTTACCAGACGGTGTCGAGTCTCCATTTATCTATTTCTTAGGACAAGCAAAAGGAGAGAAGCGGGGACGCTACTTTAATGAAGTTCCAGTTCCTGATTTCTGGGAAGTTTCTGGGGATAATAGTTCGGGAAAAGTGACCTACTATGGTCAAGAAAAGGCTCGAATTGTGTACCACGCTGCTTCCTACAAACGCATCGTCGAGCGCTTAGAGTGGTTAGATGACAAGGGACAAGTGGTCATGATTGAGCACTACGACCAATACGGTCGTAAGATTGCCGTAACGACTTGTGGCGATCAGGGACAGTATTTGGTGACTACTTATTTTGAAGGGGATACCGAGCGCTTGACAGAGAATCACCAAACAGGGGATTTGATCTTGACCTTGGACCATCAACCCATGCGGATTTTCAAGAATCGCTTAGATTACTTTGTCTTTTATCTAGAGTATCGTGGTTTTGATCTAGATGGTTTGGTCTACAATACGCTGGCTACCTCCTTTAGCATTAGTCTCCAGCTAGGCAATAAAGGCATCAAAGGACGCGACGTCTTGGTGTGGCAAGAGCCTCTTCACGACAGCCTTCCGGGCAACATGCAGTTGATTCTAAAGAGCCCAGAAATCCGGACCAAGAAGATCTTGATTCCGCAAAACGCGACCTATCATCGCGCTTTGCAGTTGACCTCGCAAGATCAGCATAGCTATTTTGGACCTCTTGGCTACCTGTATGATTTCAAGGTGAAAGACGATATCCGTAAAGACGCCTTTGTTTTGACTAATTCGGATCAGATCGAAGCCTTGACCTACCTAGTAGAGAACTTGCCGAATGTGACCTTCCGTGTAGCAGCTTTGACGGAGATGTCTGCGAGCCTCTTGTCTATGGTCCGCTATCCAAATGTGGTCTTGTACCAAAATATCAGTCAAGAGCGGATCAAAGAGTTGCTTAAGGTCTCTAGTATTTATCTGGATATCAACCACTATGCAGAGGTGCAAGGTATTGTTCGCAAGGCCTTCGAACACCAGCAAGTCATCCTTACCTTTAGCCATACCCTGCATGACCGCCACTTCCTCGCACAAGCCAATATCTTTGATCAAGGAAAAGAAGCAGATATGGTGGCCCGTATCCAGGAAATCTACCAATCTGTAGATAACTACAGAGAAGCCGTCGCACAACAAATTGCCCAATCAAGTAGCGTTGAGCCAGCTGTTTTCAAAGCTCGCTTGCAAGAAGGGATAGGTGGACACAGTGAGTGATCGTAAGAAAGATTTATTTTACAAAGAAGTAGAAGGACGGATGGAGTCTCTCAAACGCCGTCCTGCCGAAAAAGAAAAGACGACACGTTCTGAAAAGATCAATGTTACTTTTAATGTGATCATTGGTTTGGTGATTCTGCTGGGAGTTATTTTTACCCTCTTCAGAGTGTTAGGAGGATCCTAAGATGGAAATGGTATTTGCAATCGGGATCTCGATCTTATCCCTCGCTCTTGTGGTTCTGATCACCCTGCAGCCTCGCCAACAACAATCGCTCTCAACAGATGCGACCAGTAACCTAGGAAAACCAAGTTACTGGCGGTCCCACCGTGGACTCAAGCTAGCGACCCTTGTTGTTAGTATTGTCTTTCTCGTATCCTTATTTCTTTATATGATGGTCGTACAGGCCTAATTTCTAATAGAATGGATAAAAAGAAGTTGGTATTCTCCAACTTCTTTTAGAATGTAATCTATCTGTTTCTTACATAATGCAACCTAAATGATACTTAAAAAATTAAAGAGATATCAACTATTAGGCTTACTTAGACATCTATTGAAACTTTCCTTAGGTGAGTACGGACGTCAGCGAACTTCGAGGAAATTCCATGACTTAGTTTTGGACCTAAGGTTCCAAAACTCCCGAGTGCTAGA
>NZ_JVSR01000113.1:0-14095 GCF_001069785.1 Streptococcus parasanguinis | reverse complement strand
CTACTACGCTGATTTCATCAGCTTTTACAGCCCTACTCAACTGTGCGGAGATGGGACGACGAAATCGAATTCTAACGAATTACCAATTTCTGTCCCACTCTCTAAATGTATTTCTTATTGCTCCACAGCTTGAGCAGCCGTAATCAAGGTTAATTTATAGACGTCATCTGCATTACATCCACGAGAAAGGTCGTTGACTGGTTTATTCAACCCTTGCAATACTGGACCTACCGCTGCAAAGCCTCCGAGACGTTCAGCCATCTTGTATCCAATGTTACCTGCTTCAATACCAGGGAAGATAAAGACATTAGCTTGACCTGCCACCTTGCTTCCTGGAGCCTTCAAGGCTGCAGTTGCAGGGACAAAAGCTGCGTCAAATTGCAATTCCCCGTCAATTTCAAGGTCTGGACGAAGTTCATGAGCAAGCTTAGTCGCTTCAACAACCTTATCAACACTTTCACCGAAACCAGATCCTTTTGTTGAATAGCTCAACATGGCAATTTTTGGATCAATGCCAAACATCTTAGCTGTGATAGCAGAGTTGATGGCGATTTCAGCTAAGCCTTCAGCATCTGGATTGATGTTGATGGCACAATCCCCGAACAAGTAGCGTTCGGATCCACGTACCATAAGGAAAGCCCCTGAAGTCCGTTTTACATTTGGACGAGTTTTGATAATTTGCAAGGCCGGACGAACAGTTGCGGCTGTTGAGTGAATCGCACCAGAAACCATCCCATCAACAATTCCCATGTGTACCAACATGACACCAAAATAGTTAACGTCGTCTTTCAAGACTTGATGCGCTTCTTCTTCTGTCATTTTGCCCTTACGACGTTCTACCAAGGAAGCTACCATTTCTTCAAAACCTGGATAAGAATGAGGATCGATGACTTCATATCCATCCAAAACCCCTTCGATTTCAAGATAAATCCGAATTTTATCCGGATTACCAAGCAAGACAGGGGTTACTTCTGTCTCGTTCACAATGCGTTTTGTCGCTTGGAGGATACGAGGTTCTTCACCTTCTGGTAATACAATACGTGCATTCTTACCAACGAGGTTGGCTTTGAGATTTTCGAAAACTTCCATGAGTTTTACTCCTTTTAATAATTAATAACTAGTTTGAAGCTGTGTTAATACAGCTTGGAAATCTGGAGGCAGTGGACTTTCTATGACCAACTCTACCTCTAGAAATGGATGATAATAGAATAGGCGATGACAATGAAGGGCCTGGCGCTCAATGCCGTCTTCTAAACTGCCGCCATAGAGATCATCTCCCAAGAGCGGAAAACCAATATGGGAAAAATGAACGCGGATCTGATGGGTTCGACCTGTGTGTAACTGAATATCCACTAGGTGAATATCACCAAAAGATTGAACAACCTGGTAGCTTGTATGAGCATACTTGCCGCCTTTAGCTACCTTTCGGGTGATAATTGAATCTTCATCACGCGCAATCGGAGCAATAATCTCTCCGACAGGATCAAGCTTCCCAGATCCCTTGACCAAGGCATAATAGCGTTTCTGAATCGTTTTAGACTGCAATTGCTTATCCAAGCGAGCATGGGCATAGCCATGTTTGGCAAAGAGCATAACGCCACTTGTATCCTTGTCCAAGCGAGTGACAATGTGAACCTGCTGGTTCTCGTAGCCCTGCTTCACATAGTAGCCTTTTACAAAATTGGCTAAGGTATTGGAATGAATCGCACTTGGAATAGAAGCAATGCCAAAGGGTTTGTTTAAGACCAAAAAATGATCATCTTCAAACAAAATATCCAAAGGCCGATCCATAGGTTTTAAGGTTTCAAAACCTTCTTCTGCCGGAATATCAATGACCAAGCGATCCCCAATATCCAACAAATAAATTGCATTCTCCGGACGTCCATTGACAAGGATCTGACCACCACGAAACTTAATCTTGGCTAAGAGCCCCTTAGAAACCTCGTGCTTTTTCAAGAAAGTCTTGACCTTGACATGCTCATCGACAATGAATTCAAATCTCATTCTCTATCATCTCCGATAAAGGCATCCTTGACCCGATTCCAGAAGCTGGTGTGACTGGAGCTTGCCACAAAATTGATCTTATGGTTGTCAATCTGGTATTCTACCTTTGCAATATTGCGGTAAGAATAGGTTGAATTGTCAACAGAGATAATGTGAAAGCCAGGTCTCGTCGGTGTAATCTCGATCTTATCCTTTTTAGGGACAATGACAGAAGAACCCAAGGTACGATAAACACGGTTGTTGAGACTGGCGATTTCAGCAATCTGCAGCGCCTCAATAGTTGGGTGAAGGACTGCTCCTCCCAAGGATTTGTTGTATGCCGTACTTCCTGTCGGAGTCGAAACAGTAATGCCGTCTCCTCTGAAGCGCTCAAAATCCACTCCATTAATCGTAAGATCGGCAACCATGGTCCGGTCGCTTCTCTTAATCGTCGCTTCGTTCAAAGCTCTCATGGTACGGGTTTCCCGATTTTCGAAAGTAATCTTGACATTCAAAATAGGGTAAGAAACCTTAGCTCCTGTATCATATTTTAAATTTTCAACCAGCTTATCGATTTCACTGTCTAAGTAATCTGTATAGAATCCTAAGTGTCCGGTATGGACGCCAACAAATCGCACCCGATCCAACTGGTGTTCATACTTGTGAAAGGCCGATAGCAACATTCCATCGCCACCAATTGAAATCACAATATCCGGGTGCTTCTCCGTCAAAATAAAATTATTTTTCCGAAGCTTGTAGCGCAACTGCTGAAAAACCTCTTCACTTTGACGCTTGCGATTGCGAATAATGGATACTTTTTTACCTGTAGTCTTCATCTGTGTCATCACTATTTCCAACGCCATCATTTAACTTACGATGAAGTGGATCAAACAGGGCTTGAGCTTCCTGAATCGCATCCCGAATTGCCCCCATCTCTTCATCCAAAAGATAGGCCAGGTTTGCTGTCGTCTCTAAGCGTTTTTTGATCTCGTCTGGAAAGTCTCCTTTATATTTATAATTGAGCGAGTGTTCAATGGTTGCCCAAAAATTCATGGACAAGGTCCGAATTTGAATCTCTGCTAAGATCGTTTCATTTCCATCAATGGTATCGACCGGATACTCGACCACGACGTGGTAACTCCGGTAGCCACTTGATTTTTTGTGGCGGATGTAGTCTCGCTCTTGAACCACGCGCATATCCTGCCGTTGTCTCAGAACCTCTAGGATCTCATCCACATCGTCCACAAACTGGACCATGATGCGAAGGCCAGCAATATCTTGCATATCCTGAGCCAGATTTTCTTCAGAAATATTTCTTCGGATCATCTTTTCACGGATGCTCTCAATCGGCTTGACCCGACCTGTGACAAACTCAATTGGAGAATGCTTTTGCTGCTTACGATATTGCTTACGAATCCCACGCAGTTTGATTTTTAATTCCCCAACTGCTTGGATATATGGATCTAAGAAGTTTTCCCAATCAATTGCCATCCTACCACCTTGTAATCTGAACCATTTTTGTATACAATAAACACATCTCTTATTATATCATGAATCGCTTTCGAAAAAAAGCAAAGGACTACAAAATGAACCATTTAGAAATTGAATACAAAACCTTGCTAGACAAGGAGGAATACCAATCCCTCCTTCCACTTTTTGCTGATACAGAATTGGTTGTCCAAACCAATCACTATATCGATACCCCCGACCAGCTCATCCGCAAGGAAAAAATGGCCTTGCGGGTGCGTACTTTCACAGATCAAGCTGAGTTGACTCTCAAAGTCCCTGAAGCAGTTGGCCATTTTGAGTACAATCAAAACCTCAGCCCAGAAGAAACCGAGGCGATCCTTCAACACCAACAGTTTCCTGACGGAGAAATCAAAAACCTCTTAATCTCTAAAGAAATCTCTGTTGAGCAACTCGCTGTCTGGGGAAGCCTTACAACAGAACGATTCGAAAAAGAAACAGCTGCAGGATTGGTGGCACTAGACCACAGTCTCTATCTAGACACTGAAGATTATGAATTAGAAATCGAGGTCGAAACCGCTGAGCAGGAAGAAAATTTCCATCAGTTCATCAAAGAGCATGGAATCGTCTACAAAGCAGCAAAAAATAAAATCGCCAGATTGGCTGAAAGATTGTAAAATAGCTGAAATTATCGCAAATTTTTGCTAAAATAGTGCTAAGATCAAAAATCTAAATGAGGTTGGAATCACATGTCAGATAAAAAAAATATGAAGCTCTTCTCTCTCAATTCAAATCCAGAGATTGCGCAAAAAATCGCGGATCATGCTGGGGTTCCACTTGGGAAAATTTCATCCCGTCAATTCTCAGATGGTGAAATCCAAGTCAATATTGAGGAAAGTGTTCGTGGATATGATATTTATATCATTCAATCAACCAGTTTCCCTGTCAACAATCACTTGATGGAACTCTTAATTATGGTGGATGCTTGCCAACGGGCCAGCGCAAATACTGTCAATGTGGTCATGCCTTACTTCGGTTATGCTCGCCAAGACCGGACTGCTGCTCCTCGCGAACCAATTACTGCTAAGCTTGTCGCAAACATGTTGGTCAAAGCTGGGGTGGATCGCGTCGTCACACTGGATCTCCACGCTGTTCAGGTCCAAGGTTTCTTCGATATTGCCGTGGATAACCTCTTTACCATTCCACTCTTTGCAGAACACTACATTAATAAAGGTCTAACTGGTCCTGATGTTGTAGTCGTCAGTCCTAAAAACTCAGGTGTCAAACGGGCTCGTAGTTTAGCTGAATATCTTGATGCACCGATTGCCATCATTGATTACGAACAAGATGATGCAAACCGTGATTATGGCTATATTATCGGGGATGTCAAAGATAAGAAAGCAATCTTGATTGACGATATCCTCAATACCGGTAAGACATTCTCAGAAGCTGCGAAAATCGTCGAACGCGAAGGTGCTACTGAAATTTATGCTGTTTCAAGCCATGGTTTATTTGTAAAAGGCGCTGTTGAATTATTAGACCAAGCTCCGATCAAAGAAATCTTGGTAACCGATTCTGTTGCTCCAAATGGACCAACACCAAAAAATATTAACTATCTGACAGCTAGCGAACTGATCGCTGAAGCTATTGTTCGCATTCAAGAAAGAAAACCTGTTAGTCCTCTATTTGCCTACCACAAGAAATAAGGTCTTAATGTGATATATTTTGATAATGCCGCAACAACTCCCCTTCTACCTGAAGTCATTGATAAAATGTCTGCAACTATGAAGACTACTTTTGGAAATCCATCGAGCCTTCATGCTCATGGACGGATGGCTAGTAAACTACTCCGAGAATCTCGCGAGCAGATTGCTCAGTCCCTCCACACTCTTCCAAATCGTATTTTCTTCACCTCAGGTGGATCAGAAAGTAATAATACCGTTATAAAAGGCTACTGCTTGAAACACCAAGCAGATGGCAAACACATCATTACGACCGCTTTGGAACATCATGCGGTTCTAGAACCCATCGAATATCTTGTAGAACGTTTCGGATTTGAAGTTACGATCGTCCAACCAAAAGATGGACGCATTCAGGCTAGTGATATCAAGGCGGCTCTTAGACCAGATACCATTCTTGTCTCTACCATGTTTGCCAATAACGAGACAGGCGATCTTCTACCGATTAAAGAAATCGGAGAACTCTTAAAAGATCATCCAGCTGCCTTTCACGTTGATGCGGTCCAAGCAATTGGAAAGGTCCCTGTCTATCCCGAAGAGTTGGGAATTGATTTTCTCAGTGCTTCTGCCCACAAATTCCATGGACCAAAGGGCGTCGGTTTCCTTTATGCAGCCGTCCCAGATTTTGATAATCTCATCCATGGTGGGGATCAGGAAAGTAAGATGAGAGCCAGCACGGAAAATCTCATTTCTATTTTCGGGATGGCAACTGCGCTTCAGCAAGCTACACTACATCAAGAAGAAAATTTCAACCAGGTTCAAAAACTCGGCCAAGAACTAGTCAATGGTTTAGCAGCCTACGACTACTACGTAAATGCAAATGACGATCATCTTCCATTTGTTTGGAATCTTGGCTTTCCAGGTGTCCAAAATGATGTCTTATTGATGCAACTCGATCTTGCTGGAATTTCTGTCTCTACAGGTTCTGCTTGTACCGCTGGTACAGTGCAACCCAGCCATGTCCTTGAGGCGCTCTATGGAAAAGATAGCTCACGTCTAAAAGAATCCCTTCGAATTAGTTTTTCAGAACTCAATACCGTAGAGGAGGTTCAAGACTTCCTCTCAAAACTTAAAGAAATTTTATCATAGGAGAACAATATGGCTTTTGAAACAATTGTTTCATTGAAAGACTGCAAATATACCTATAGTCTACACCCAAATGTAAAAAAATATACCTTACGTGACAATACATTCGCTGTTACAAAGGTTGGAAATTACGAGTTAAATCGTTTGCTCGAAGCCGTTCCAAATAGTGGCGAAGGCTTCCTACTTAAAATCATTTTCAATAAAGATTTGACAGGTTTTAAGATCAATATTACAGACAAGTCTGGACTTCGCCTGGTTAATATCTTTAAAAATCCAGAAAATGACATTATCCAACAAAAATTCTATTTCTTAATGGATAGTCTTGTCGAAAGAGAAATTTTCAACAAAACAGAGGCCTAATATGGTAACCCTAACTTATATCGACGCTTACCAAGTAGAACGAACGACTACTTATCCCGACCTTGCAGCCTGCATCCTAGCTTTTTCAGGCTGTGTAACCTTGCCTGACTCTTACTCAATCGTATCCATTGAATACAAGGGGGAAAAGCTCCCCTATACAGGGCGAGTCGATGGACTCTATGCTTATCTGAAAAAGGTAGAACAAGCTGAAAACTAAGCTGATGCTGATGGAACTCTCCACCGCCATCAGCTTTTTCTTTAGACAAAAATATTTTTGAAAAACGATTCTAGATAGTTGATTTTTTCACAATCTTCCTATACAATAAGAGGGAAAGGTTGTGATATTGTGAAACATGATAAAAATACTCCAATTCCACGCGCAACAGCAAAACGCTTATCGCTCTACTACCGCATTTTTAAACGCTTTAACTCTGAAAAAATAGAGCGCGCCAATTCCAAGCAAATTGCTGATGCAATTGGGATTGACTCTGCTACCGTTCGCCGAGATTTTTCTTATTTTGGTGAATTAGGAAGACGGGGATTTGGTTATGACGTAAAAAAACTGATGAACTTCTTTGCCGATCTTTTAAATGACAATGCCATTACCAATGTCGCTATTGTGGGGATCGGAAATATGGGAAGTGCGCTTCTCAACTATCGCTTCCATGAACGCAATAAGATGAAAATTGTCATGGCGTTTGATCTAGACGATCATGAGCTCATCAATACCAAAAGTAAGGACGGAATTCCCATTTACGGTATTTCCACCATCAAAGAAAAGCTAAAACAAGAAGGCATTCAAACAGCCATCCTAACTGTTCCAAGCGTCAAAGCTCAAGAAGTGGCTAGCCTTTTGGTAGACGCTGGTGTCAAGGGTATCCTTAGCTTCTCACCAGTGCATCTGACAGTCCCTAAAGATGTCGTCGTCCAATATGTCGATCTCACCAGTGAATTGCAAACACTCCTTTATTTCATGCGAAAAAACGAAGAATAAAGACTTATACATTAACAAGAAAAGAGGCTGGGACAAAAGTCCTAGCCTCTCAATTATTTTTGGATTATCGAGCAAGACGCAGTGGTTAAGTGGGCTCTACTACGCTGATTTCAAAAGTTTTTACAGCTCTACTCAACTGTGCGGAGGTGGGAGGACGAAATCGAATTCTAACGAATTACCGATTTCTGTCCCACTCTCTTTTTTATACCAAATAATCGGTTTCTTCACGGTAACTATAATAGTTTTCTTCAGATACAATCAAGTGATCCAATAGGGTTAAACCCATCACTTCACAGGCCTCTAAAACTCGATGCGTTACTTCATCATCGTTTTTACTGGGAAATACGGCACCAGATGGATGATTGTGCGCCAAGATGATAGAGGTTGCCATGTGTTTTAGTGCATAATGCAGGATTTCACGTGGCTCTGCAATACTTCGATTCACGGTTCCAATAAATATGGTCTGTTGATGAATAATTTCATTCTGCGTATTCAAATAGAGGGCAACCAGGTGCTCCTGTTTCTTATGGCCGATTTCCTGTTGAATTTTATGGGCCAATTTCTGACTGCTCATGATCTGTTCAGAACTCATTAATTCATCTTTATGAATCCTTCGTCCAAACTCAATCACAGCCTGAAGTTCAATGGCCTTCACCCGGCCAATGCCAGAGATTTCCTGTAGCTCCTCTAGGGTTAATTGACTTAACTCCTTTAAACTATTAACCGAACTCAACAGCCCTTGTGCAATCTCATAAACACTTTTTTGCTTATTGCCTGTCCGTAAGAGAATGGATAACAATTCTTGATGACTCAGCTTATCTACCCCTTCAGAAACCAAACGTTCTCTAGGAAGCAAAGATGGTTCAATAAATGATATGTCGTACATAATTTCCTCCTCACTTATTAATTCGTAATAAATGGAGAAAAGGACGACCTTTCATTATTTACAGGCGATTTCTTGCTTCAAATCATCTAACACTAAGACTTCATCTTTATTAAAGCGGATCTGGTAACCTGTTTGAACTTGTTCAAGCTCCTTTAAAAACTGTTGAATTTCACAGCGGATCAAGTACTCCTGGCTCTGAGGAATGGCCTCTAAAGCTTGGTAGACCTGCTCTACTTCGTAGATTCCTTTCATAATTAAACCATTTCGTGGAAAATCATTTACTAAGAGATTGTAGAAATGATGTAAGAGATGATAAATTCGCTCTTTCGTCACTATTCTACCTCCTTATCATACTCTTTCTCCTCTATTATATACTGAATTTCCCTCAATATTATGACAAATTCCTTACATAATATTACCAATCTCTTACAATTTTACAAGAATTTCTCCTAGCTTCCTACATAGAAAAAGCCCTGGCATCTCTGCCTTGGGCTTTATTTTCTTAAAGTTGCATTTGATTATAAGTCTTGCTGAATGAATCCAGGATGTCTTTTGGAGCCTTGTCATAGTCAACAGAGGTTTCCAAATTTCCTTTGACAATCGTACGGTAAGTCGCTGCAGCATCCTCACAGGTCACCAAGGTGATCTCATTAACGCCTTCACGATCTTGAATGACATCTACACGGTCTGGAGTCACTGTCTCAACTGACGAGATGACATAAGTATAGATTTTTTCTTTGTCCGTAATGTAGATCTTCATACCAGCCTTGGCTTTCTCTAATGGTGAGAATAACATGGCATTAGCTCCAGTTAGGCCAAATACGTGGTGACTGGCAAGAGAATAATTGCCTTGCCCCATGACTTGGTTTTCCTTCATGGTCCCTGCTCCGTAGTATAGGGCTACATTTTCAAGCCCCTTAAAGATCGGAAGGTTCATGTTTAATTCAGGAATCGAAATCCCCCCAATTACTGGTAGCTTTTGAGCTTGCCATTGGGCATTGATGACGGCTTCCGTCGAGAGTGACTGGACATGTTGGAAATCAAAGCTCGTCTTCACTTCTTTATTCTTATCAATGGTTTTTTTATCGACCTTGCTAACCTGGTATTGGTTGGTATGCCAAACCATAATCATGTTTCGGATCGGAGCATTGAAAATCAAGAGAAGCGAGAGAATAATCAAAAGTGTTGCAACGATGTTGATAAGAGTATTGCGTAAACTCTTTTTCTTTTTTCTTTTGCGTGACATGCTGTCCCCTTATCTATTCGTTTTCTTCCACTACTTCTTCATCTTTTTCTTCGGGTTGGACTGTTGTAAAGGTCACAATTTTCGCATCCTGATCCAGTCTCATGACTTTCACACCCTGTGTTGAACGACCAGTTTGAGAGATATTCCCAACACTTGTACGGATCATGACTCCTGTATCAGTAATGATCATCAGATCTTCATCTCCTTTAACGGTTAAAAGACCAGCTAAAGGACCATTTTTCTCTGTGATATTGGCTGTCTTGATTCCTTTACCGCCACGGCCTTTGGTTGGGTATTCGCTAGCAATTGTACGCTTACCATACCCTTTTTCAGTGATGATCAATACTTCATCTTGATCCGTAACGACACTAGCCCCAACAACCTTGTCTCCTTCGCGGAGATTCACACCACGTACACCTGTGGCAGAACGTCCCATATTTCGAACTACAGCCTCATTAAAGCGGACAGAATAACCATACTTGGTACCGATAATGACGTCAGCATTGCCATCTGTAAGGAAGACATTGATCAATTCATCCTCATCTCGCAGATTCAGAGCTTTGAGACCGTTCTGACGAATATTTGAAAATTCAGCTACATTGGTCCGTTTGACTAAACCTTGTCGCGTCGTAAAGAAGAGATATGCTTCGTCACTGCGGTCTTGCTCCACATTGATAATGGTTTCAATCGATTCACCTTCGTCCAATTTTAAGAGGTTGACGATTGGTAATCCTTTAGCTGTCCGGCCATATTCTGGAATCTCATAACCTTTCAGACGATAGACACGCCCCTTATTGGTAAAGAAGAGCAAATGATCATGGGTGCTCGTAGATACCAGTTCACGGACAAAGTCATCATCTTTGACACCAGTTCCTTGAACCCCACGTCCACCACGTTTTTGAGCCGTAAATTCCGCTTGGTCCAGACGTTTGATGTAGCCTTTGTTAGAAAGGGTGATCAAGACATCTGTTTCTTCAATCAGGTCCTCATCTTCAAGAGAAAGGACTTCTCCGATCATCAACTCAGTTCGGCGAGCATCGCCAAACTTGCGTTTGACTTCTTCCAGTTCTTCCTTGATGATGGTCGCCACACGTTCTGGCTTCGCCAAAATGTCAGCCAAATCAGCAATCAGGGCAACCAAATCATCGTATTCACTTTGGATCTTGTCTCGTTCCAAACCGGTCAAACGACGAAGACGCATGTCCAAAATGGCTTGACTTTGACGTTCAGAAAGCTTGAATTTAGCCATCAATTCAGCTTGTGCTTCAGCGTCTGTCCGGCTATTGCGGATAATCCGGATCACTTCATCGATGTGATCCAAGGCAATGAGCAAACCTTCTAAGATATGGGCACGTGCTTCCGCTTTTTCTTTATCAAAGATGGTCCGTCGAGTCACCACTTCTTTCTGGTGCTCAATATAAGCACCTAAAATTTGGCGAAGAGAAAGGATCTTTGGAACGCCATTTTGGATCGCTAACATATTGAATCCAAAATTGGTTTGCATTTGTGTCATCTTAAAGAGGTTGTTCAAAATAACGTTAGCCGAAGCATCTCGGCGGACCTCAATGACAAAACGAACCCCTTCACGGTTTGATTCATCCCGTACAGCTGTAATTCCTTCAATCCGTTTTTCTTGCACCAAGCGAACGATATGTTCGTGAACCTTGGTTTTATTGACCATATAAGGGAACTCAGTGACAACAATCCGTTCACGACCACTCTTGGTCACTTCAATCTCTGTACGAGAACGAAGAACAATTGAGCCTTTTCCTGTTTCATAGGCTTTGTGGATACCTGATTTCCCCATGACCAAAGCACCTGTCGGAAAATCTGGACCAGGAAGAACTTCCATAAGTTCACGGGTCGTTACCTCAGGATTATCCATCATCAGCTTCACTGCGTCAATGGTTTCTCCCAGATTATGTGGAGGAATATTAGTAGCCATCCCAACGGCAATCCCTGTAGCACCATTGACGAGAAGGTTAGGGAAACGTGCAGGTAAGACCAAAGGTTCGCGTTCGCTGGCATCATAGTTATCAGCGAAATCAACTGTATTTTTGTTGATATCCCGCAACATTTCAAGAGCAATCTTACTCATACGGGCTTCTGTATACCGTTGCGCAGCGGCGCCATCACCGTCCATAGAACCAAAGTTTCCATGACCATCCACTAACATGTAGCGATAACTCCACCATTGCGCCATCCGAACCATGGCTTCATAAATAGAGGAATCTCCGTGTGGGTGGTATTTACCCATAACATCCCCTGTGATACGGGCTGACTTCTTATGTGGTTTATCTGGTGTAACACCCAATTCATTCATTCCGTACAAAATACGACGGTGAACAGGTTTCAAACCATCACGAACATCAGGGAGGGCACGAGCAACGATAACACTCATGGCATAATCGATAAAACTCGTCTTCATTTCTGATGTTAAATTCACATCAATTAGATTCTTATCCTGCATTCAAAAAATGCCTCTCTTTACTTAATTCACCATACTATTATAACACATTTTAGCCTATTTTTCTTCTTAGGAACACAAACGTAAAAACGTTTACATCAAGGATTCATACTGTTTCAGATGACAAAGACTTTCAAAAGTGGTAGAATGAAGTCGTATGAGAATCTATCTCAAAAAAAAATGAAGGAGACGTTTAGACTCATGGATTTGACTAAACAACACAAAAAAGTTATCCTTGTCGGTGACGGTGCCGTAGGTTCATCTTATGCATTTGCACTTGTCAACCAAGGAATTGCACAAGAGCTTGGAATTATCGAAATTCCTCAATTGCACGAAAAAGCTGTCGGAGATGCGCTTGACCTTAGCCACGCCCTTGCCTTCACTTCACCTAAGAAGATCTATGCGGCTGAGTACGCTGACTGTGCGGATGCTGACCTTGTTGTAATTACTGCAGGTGCTCCTCAAAAACCAGGTGAAACTCGCCTTGATCTTGTTGGTAAAAACCTTGCCATTAACAAATCAATCGTAACACAAGTTATTGAATCAGGATTTAACGGTATCTTCCTTGTAGCTGCTAACCCAGTTGACGTTTTGACATACTCTACATGGAAATTCTCAGGATTCCCTAAAGAACGCGTTATCGGTTCTGGTACTTCTCTTGACTCAGCTCGTTTCCGTCAAGCACTTGCTGAAAAATTGGACGTTGATGCTCGTTCAGTGCACGCCTACATCATGGGTGAACATGGAGACTCAGAATTCGCTGTATGGTCACACGCTAACATCGCTGGTGTAAACCTTGAAGAATTCCTTAAAGACACTCAAAACGTTCAAGAAACTGAATTGATCGAATTGTTCGAAGGTGTTCGTGATGCTGCTTACACCATCATCAACAAAAAAGGTGCTACATACTACGGTATCGCTGTTGCCCTTGCTCGTATCACTAAAGCAATCCTTGATGATGAAAATGCAGTACTTCCACTTTCTGTATTCCAAGAAGGTCAATATGGTGTTAGCAACGTCTTTATCGGTCAACCTGCCATCGTAGGTGCACACGGTATTGTACGTCCAGTGAACATCCCATTGAACGATGCAGAACAACAAAAAATGAAAGCTTCTGCTGATGAATTGCAAGCAATCATTGATGAAGCATGGAAAAACCCTGAATTCCAAGAAGCTTCTAAAAACTAAGAAAAAAACATCTCCTTATTAAAAGGGGATGTTTTTTAGCTGCTTTATTTGGATTTGTCAGCAAGGATTTCAAGCAAATAAGGCACAACGAGATTGCTCTCTATGTCTTTCAAAGAAGAAATCCATTTAAAGTCTGTATGCTCTTCTGGATCTAATATAAAATCACGCTCTTCCAAAAACTCGCCAGCATAAACTAGGCGTGTAAAGACAGTATCTTTGCTGGCATCAAATTGACTATCTTCGTGGATAATCTTATTAATCCGAAGCTTTTGATTAACCTCCTCAATAGCCTCACGTAGAGCAGCCTCTCTGGGCAATTCATTCTCTTCTACACTTCCACCTGGAATATCCCAATAAGATGGATAGACATTAGGGAGACCTCGCTTTATTTTCGAGCGTTTGATAAGCAGATACTTCCCGTCTTTCTCAATCAAGGTATGGGCGATTAATTTTACTGTCATTGCATGTTCCTCCAAGAAAGAGCAAAAAAGACTCCGAGGAGCCTCGTTATGAATCATCCACCCTGAGGGAATCGAACCCCCATCTCAAGAACCGGAATCTTACGTGATATCCATTACACTAAGGGTGGCAACTGTTATAGTATATCAAATTTTTAAAGATTTTACAAGTAAAAAAGAGAGTGGGACAGAAATCGGTAATTCGTTAGAATTCGATTTCG
>NZ_JVSR01000112.1:0-2869 GCF_001069785.1 Streptococcus parasanguinis | reverse complement strand
ATAAATATTAGAAACATTTTTTTGAAGCTTCTTTTGTTCATCTATGGACACATCCCTGAATGGTCGATTACGACTCCAGGACATGTGTACGGACCACTTGTTGGAATTACAACTTGTCTTGCGCCGTTTCTTACTTGTTGTAAAATATAATTGTGAATATTACGTAATCCCCAAGCAACCCATTCCGAAGGCGCTTTTCCTGTCACATACGTTATTGTTCCATCTATAACCCATGCAACAACCATCCCTCCAAAAAAGATTGCTGTAGCGCCTGTAGCGCTACGGTCTTCTGTTTTTATTAGAGCACTTTTATTGTTAGGAATTATTTCATTTGCACTTACCGTTAAAGTAAGTAGGGGAGAGCTAGCGTAGAATAGTGTAGATAATAGCGATAAAATAGTAATTTTTTTAATTATTTTTTTCATGGTTACCCTCCTAATGTTATTTTGTACAGTGTGATGCTATATAGAAAAACGAGTTTCCTTACTTAAATTAAGTTTTCCCAATGTTTTTCAAATCTATTTTGTATCCTCTTGAAACGAAAAATCAATCTTCATATACAGTATTTTGTTAGATAGTAAAGTTCTAATACTAACAAATCTGTCCTCTAGTTATCTCCTTTCAATTAATGAAATCCCCACCATCTCCAAATATCTAACAAGTTGAAGAGTGGGAGTGATGCTATAAAGAATAAAAGGGAAAACTTTTTGTTAAATAAGGTTATCATTACTATTAACCACATATAGTTTTTAGCCAACCAACTATATGTGGTCTAAGTAATGGGATTAAGAATAGACCTACAAATAGACCTAAAATAAATATTAGAAACATTTTTTTGAAGCTTCTTTTGTTCATCTATGGACAGATTCCCGAAAAGTATATTTTTAATTTTTCTAAGTACGTCTAGACGTTTTAAAACTCATGTTGTGATTGAATTACGTTCAATACTTCTTGCATACTTCCAGCCTTCCAATTTGCCTTAGCATTAAATAAAGGCAATGGGTAATCGTAATATCCAATAGTATCAATACCAGCACTAGTTGATACCTGTATCCCTGAGTACGAATCTTCAATAGCAATTGTCATCCGAAACAATATAATCAAAATAATTCTTCAAATCCAGTTTTTCAAGACTTATTTCTATACTTTTTCTTCCTTTCTCTGTGAAAATCGCAAATTTTTCCCACTTTTTCTCAATGATTTCAATACTGAAACAACATCTTTCCAGAACTTCAATAATTTCTTTTTATGTTAATTCATTATTTAACTAAATCTTTGGAGGTAATACGTTTTCAAAGCTACTTTTTTACCATAGATTTTGAGCCTTCAACACATATTACTAAGCCAAAAATGCTCTAAATTTTTGAAATTCTAACAAATTACACCCTTGTACATTAGAATCACTTCTTTCTAATTAAAAATTAGATAAAACAGAAATACCATATAGTTAATAGTATTTTCATCATTTAATCAACTAATCAGCCTTCCCAACATCAAGACCATCGGACTTCTTTTGTGATTGCACTCGAATCTCCAATTGTTTATTCTTCTGAATAAACTGTTGGTAAGGAATTGTATTACTAAACATAAAAACACCTAGTAATGCAAATGTAACTAATTTTTTAATTCCACGTTTTTTTCTCATGCAATGAAACCCCTTTCTTTTTCCTTGTTTTTATTCTAACATACATATATTATTCAATCAATTATTTTTATTGCTTTTTGAACTTTTTTTTTTTATTATTACCACAAAGAATTATTTATTCTTTCAACTTGCTATTTTGAACTAAAAATTTTATAATGAAATTAAGCAAATAGGAAGGTTTATTATCTTTAATGAATACACTCGCAGAGAAATTCAGATTGAAAAGAAAAGAGTTGAGACTCTCCCAACAAACTCTTGCAGAAGGAATTTGTGAACAAAGCCAGATTAGTAAAATTGAGAGAGGGCATTTCATTCCCTCCGCAGACCTTTTGTTCAAACTCTCACAACGACTTGAAGTGCCATTAGATTATTTTTTTAATGAACAAATTGAAATTAAATCTAACCTCTCTAATTTCAAGCAATTATCTGCTCGCCTATTAGATGATAGAAATTATGACAATTTGGAATATATTTATAAAATAGAGATTGAACGAAGCACTTTTCTAACACTAGAAGACCGAACTTACCTTGAATGGATTAAATCTATTATTGACTTCTATCAATATGACAGTAAGTGTGAGGCTATTTCTTCATTGGAAAATATATTATTAAAAGTCTCCTCAAATACTCTGATTTATTTAAAGGCATTGAATACTCTATCTAATTTCTATTCCTTAGTGGGTCGTGAACAAGAATATGAGGCAAACTACTCTCATTTAATGGAGTTATATCAGACAAAAAATTTTGAGCATCAAGAGTTTTTATTTGGTTACATCAGAGTTCGTTACAACTACGCTCACTACCTAGTGTCAAAGGAAAAATATAACGAAGCCATCCAAGAAGCTCTTGAGACGATTGAACTCTGTAAACAAAGACAGACAAGCTACCAACTGGCTCCCCTACTTATTCTTGTAGGAAATGCTGGAGCCAAGTTTCTAGACAAAGAACAAGTCAAAAATTATTATATAGAAGCAAGAGAGTTATGTAAGATTTATAACAATCCTTTAATGTTGATGAAGATAGAGAATTATTTGAAAGAATTAGATACTGTTTAGTTAATCTTGACATTATAGTTTTTCTGAAACGTTAAATAACCTGTAAGGCTGATAGTGAAATTAATACTATCAGCCTTATAATTTTTCCATGGTATTTCAAATAACTATACTGATTTTGTTTCCCGTTCTAATTTGGTAACATTTTGATTTCTTGTGTTATCAAGTATAT
>NZ_JVSR01000111.1:0-26268 GCF_001069785.1 Streptococcus parasanguinis | reverse complement strand
GTTACCGCCGTGAAAAGGCGGTGTCTTAACCCCTTGACCAACGGACCATATATTCATTAACAGAACATATCCCATTATATCAAAATTTAACTAATTGTCAAGCACTAAATTCTAAATTTTGCTCTTCAATTAATTTTTTGGCACGTTTGATATTGCTTCTTGAGATTGGACAAGAATAGCCTTCTTTCAACAGTAGCTGTTTCTTTTTCTTATCCATTCCAATGATCATACTTCTATTCACGATAAAAGATTGATGGGGACTGAAATATCTCTCCTCCACATCTTTCTCCAAGACATCTGATAAACTTCCCGCAATTTCTTTTTGAAAATTTTTCCCAACTAAGTTTAATTTATAAGCCGAACCAACAGTTTCAATATAAAGAATATCCTTAAATGGAATTTTTATCTTTTTATCCTTAAAGTCATACTCAAAATAATCTGTCAAATCATCATTTCCAATTTGAATAGTCGTTAGGTACTCAATACACTCCTTAATTTTTAATCTAAATAAATCTTCATTCAAATTTTTATCAATAAAATCTAAGGCAGATACTTTATAACGATAGGTAATCGAAGCGAATTCTGATTTTGTAGTAATAAAAACAATAATGGCATAAGGATTTGCTTCTCGTATTTTTTGAGCAATTTCCAGCCCACAATACTCATTGTCTTGGATATGAATATCTAGAAAATATAATTGGTGGATATCCGAATGCTGGATATAATTTTCAAATTCCGAAATTTTACCGGTAGAAATCACTTCAAGTTTAATTTCTAATTCCTTAGCAATTTCTGCAATATGTTTTTCTACCCGTATCTGTTGAGAGAGCTCATCTTCTAATAAAAAAATCTTCATTCTTGTTCGTATCCTCCAATCTTCAAAACTTGTAAAAAACGATTTCCTTGCAATTCCGTTTCTAAAAACATCGTTCCATAATTTGCTAAGATTTTTCTCACATTATTTAATCCTAGTCCTCTATTTTCTCCTTTTGTTGAATAGCCTTCTTCATATATTTTTCTAATATCAAAAGTGATTTCATTTGTTGTATTATGAATCACTAAGTAAACAATTTTTGAAATAGAGAAAATAGCAATATGAACTTTCTTTTCTTCTGCTTCTTTTGAAGCTTCCAAAGCGTTTGTCACTAGAATCCCAACGATTCTCACGATATCTAATAAATCAACTGGTAGTTGCTCGATTGGTTCACTCGTTTCAAAGGTCATTTCTACCCCAGCATCTCTTGCATCCAACCAGCCTCGAATCAAAATACTTCGTAAAGCAGAATCTTTGATATTGACCAAGTTGAATCCTGATAATGCTTCTGTATTGATCTCTTTATAACCTTTTTCCAATACTTCTCTATGGATTCTCTGTATTTCTGGAATATTTTCTTCCTCAATGGCTAACGACATAGAAATAACTAAATTTCCCAAATCATGACGAAATCCCCTGACAATAGAATAGAGACTTTGAATTTCAGCCATATACCGACTCATTTGTTGCTCAGAAAATTCTTTATACTCCAGTTCTAAATTTTTACGATACTGATCTCGCTCGATTTTCATATGGAATAAGCTGACTACAAAAGAGAAAAAACAAATCGTCGCCAACATACTCCCAAAATTTTTATATTGCGCTTGTTCACTAATCCATAAAGCAAAATTAATCACTACAAATATAGCAAAATAGACACAGATGAGTCTCTTTAAATATTTTTCAAATTCTTTCTCATAAAAAGGAGTGAAATCAAATTCAAATAGGTCAATTAACTTCAAAATGATTCCTAAAGAAAGCAAACGAATACACATATTGTAGACAATCGAGTAAGCTGCTACAACAGCATCCCCCAATACTGAAGAGACAATTATCGTCAGAAAAGTTGCTGTTCCTTCAACCGCTAAATAAGTAAAAAAAGAATAAAAAATGGCGCACAAGCGATTCGTCCGATTGGCATAATGATAATAAGGATATAAATAAACCGGCCATAAGAGCATATTTAAATCAGAGAGTCGAATATTTGAAAATAAAGTCACATCTAAAAATACTAAGAGACTTTCAAAAAGAAGAACAAAGGTGCTCAGCAGAAAGATAAATGCAAATTGATGTTCCTGATAGATTTTTTCGTCCACTAATGCAAACGTCAGAACAATGATCCCTCCCAAGAGAAAAGACAAGATTAATGACTGAATCACACAAACTCTCCCACTTTGTTTTTTCTATTTTATTATACTCTAGTATTATTATAAAAAAATAAAATTTTATATACAAAAAATTATAATATAAAATAGCCTAAAATTAAAGGGAATAGGTAAAATTGTAATGTTTTTAATGTTTTTGTTACATGAATGAAAACTATTTTACACAATTTATATAATCTACACTTTGCACTATATAGGGATTGTTAGTTCTTTTTTTAAATATTCCTAATAAATCATTTCATTACTATTTGTCTATAGTGAAGTATACAAAAATTAATAGATAATGAAAATTTATACATTTTTACATAAAAGAAAAGATGCAGCAAAAGCTGCATCTTTCATTTGATCCCAGCAGGATTCGAACCTGCGACCGTTCGCTTAGAAGGCGAATGCTCTATCCAGCTGAGCTATGAGACCGAACTTACTTCATTTTAGCAGAAAAAGGAAGGAGCGTCAAGGTTATTTATGGTAAGGACTCCCCTGTTGAATCATGAAAGCACGATAGATTTGTTCCACCAACACTAATTTCATCAACTGATGAGGAAGAGTTAATTGACCAAAGCTCATTAATAGATTTCCTCTTTTTTTCACTTCAGGAGACAGACCAAGACTGCCTCCAATAACAAAAGTAAGGTTTGAATAACCAGATGTCATAATCTGGTCAATCGTTTGACTAAATTTCTCTGAAGGAAATTGTTTTCCTTCGATGGCTAATACAATCACATATTCCTTATCTGAAATCTTAGAGAGAATTCGTTCCCCCTCTTTTTCAAGGATTTGTTGATTTTCGAGTTGACTGGCACGATCTGGAGTTTTTTCATCAACTAACTCAACCTGTTCTACTTTTGCAAATCGACCAAGCCTTTTAATATACTCCGCGATCCCATCTTTTAAGTATTTTTCTTTTAATTTTCCAACGGTTATCAATTTAATTTTCATTCCCCTATTGTAGCATAATTCTTCAATTCCACAAATAATCCACAGCTATAGAAAGGAAATCTATTCTAAAAAGTCCTTTTTAAAGCCATTTCTCAACTAAATTCTACAAGTTATCCACAATTTGTGGATAACTTTAGTTATTTAAGATATAATTAAGAAATTTTTTTTATACTCTAGACAATTTGATATCCTTAGGAGGAAAAAATGAAATCTTCATCTAATTTACTGAAAAAAATTGGAAACGTAGCCCTCGTTTTTGTTGTAGGTTTTCTAGGCGGGATTCTTGGAACCTTTTTAACCTTACAAACCTCTCATTCTTCTACTTCAAATACTGAAAGTAAGCAAGTCCACTCAACCACTGTTAAAACAGCTTATAAAAATACAACCTCAACTAGTGAGGCCGTAGACAAGGTGAAAAATGCTGTAGTCTCTGTGATTACTTATTCTGATTCTTCGAATCAAGGGTTATTTGAAAAAGAAGAAAACTCTGACTCACAAATTTCTAGTGAAGGTTCTGGGGTCATTTATAAAAAAGAAGGAAAATATGCCTACCTTGTTACCAACACCCATGTGATCAATGGTGCTAAAAAAGTAGATATTCTTTTAGCAGATGGTAATAAAGTCCCTGGAGAAGTAGTTGGGTCAGATGTCTATTCTGATATTGCAGTAGTTCGAATTAGTGCGGATAAAGCAAAGGCAGTAGCTGAATTCGGAGATTCAAACCAATTAACGGTCGGTGAGACTGCAATTGCAATTGGCAGCCCTCTTGGAACAGATTATGCTAATTCTGTTACCCAAGGGATTATTTCCAGCCAAGGTCGCAATGTGAAATTGAAAGCCGATAATGGACAAAATATCTCTACACGCGCTCTACAAACAGACGCAGCCATCAACCCAGGAAACTCTGGAGGTCCATTAATCAATATTCAAGGACAAGTCATCGGGATTACCTCAAGTAAAATTTCAAATAACGGACAAACTTCAGTAGAAGGAATGGGATTTGCAATTCCTGCAAATGATGTTGTCAATATTATCAAGCAACTAGAAGAAAAAGGAAAAGTAGTTCGACCAGCTCTTGGAATCCAAATGATGGATTTATCCAACCTTTCAACTTCTGATTTAAGCCAATTAAAACTACCTGAAAAAATCTCTGGAGGAGTACTGGTTCGTTCAACACTTGAAAATATGCCTGCTTCAGATAAATTGCAACGCTACGATGTGATCACAAAGATCGACGATACAGATATCGAGTCAACTGCAGATTTACAATCTGCCCTCTATTCTCACCAAATCAATGATACGATCAAGGTCACATTCTATCGTGATGGAAAACAACAAACAACTTCTATCAAGTTAACAAAATCAACTGAGGATCTTAGTGAGTAATTCTTATCCTCTTGACATACTTGTAAACACACCTTTACGAATTTGTAAAGGTGTGTTATTCTATTCATAAGATGGAAAAATTAGAAAAAATAGCGGTAAAGGACATTCGAACCAATCCTTTCCAACCAAGAAAAGTATTTGATCAAGAAAAATTAGAAGAACTGGCTCAGTCAATCAAAGAAAATGGCTTAATTCAACCCATTATTGTCAGAAAATCTCCAATAATTGGTTTTGAATTGCTTGCAGGTGAAAGACGTTTTAGAGCTTCAAAAATTGCTGGATTAGATCTTGTTCCTGCGATTATTAAAGAGTTAACGGATCAAGAAATGATGCGACAAGCCATTATTGAAAATCTTCAACGAGAAGATCTCAATCCAATTGAAGAAGCTATCTCCTACCAGAAGCTCGTTGATCATGGCTATAAGCACGACCAAATCGCTCAATTTATGGGGAAATCTAGACCCTATATCAGCAATATGCTTCGCTTGTTACATCTAGCTCCCTCTGTTAAAGAAGCAGTCATTCAAAATGATATTTCTTCGGCTCACGCGCGTGTTCTTGTTCCTCTTGATGAAGAAGAGCAGCGCTTTTGGTTGGAGCGAATCAAACAGGATCATTTAAATGTTCGAACATTAGAAAACAAGATCAGTTCAAAAAGAAAACAGAAAAATAAAAAAGCAAAAGAGAGCTTCCTACTAGAAGAGGAACAACGATTGAAAAAAATATTAGGAACAGATGTGACGATACACTCCTCTTCTCAAAATAAAGGAACTATCCAAATTTCTTTTTCCAGTCTTGATGAATACCAACGAATTATCAACAGCCTCAAATAAGGCTGTTATTTTTATTTTTTGTATTGACAAGCTTTTCCACCATAAAAATCTTTTGTAAATAGCAGAAAAATAAGGATATGCTCTAGTTATCCCCACTTTGTGGATAACTTTTAAAAACAATGTGAATTTAAATCCACAACTTGTGGAAAAGTTTAAAACTAAATTTAATTTCATGAAATTTAGCCTGTGGAAAACTATTTTTGTTTGTGGTAGAATAGGAGTACGTATGATTTGATACAATTCAAGAAAAGGAGGGAAGTCTGATAGTGTCACAAGAAGAGCAATTTTGGTCTCGTTTTTTAGAATTAGCCCAATTACAACTAAAAGATAGTGCCTATGATTTTTTTGTCGCCGATTCAAAATTAGTCAAAATCGATGGAGAAACGGCTACTATTTATCTTGATGGAAATTATAAAGAATTATTTTGGGAAACAAATCTAAAAAATGCTTTGATCACAGCCAGCTTTGAAGTCTACAATACAGATTTGAAGTTCCATTTCGTTTTTGAAGATACCGAAGAAATTCCTAGTAGTCATAGCGGTGAGAATAGGAGATTATCTTCAGGTAGCTTAACAACCGAACCGTTACCTAAAATTGATACAGGTTTGAAATCAAAGTACACCTTTGATAATTTTGTGCAAGGGGATGGAAATATTTGGGCGAAAGCAGCAGCGCTTGCAGTTTCTGAAAATCTTGCAACAACTTACAACCCTCTCTTTATCTATGGTGGACCAGGGCTTGGAAAGACTCACCTATTGAACGCAATTGGAAATCAAATCCTAGAAAATATTCCAAATGCACGGGTTAAGTATGTCCCGGCAGAAACCTTTATTAATGAATTTTTAGAACACCTTCGATTAGGAGAGATGAAGACGTTCAAGAATACCTATCGAAGTCTTGATCTCTTACTGATCGATGATATCCAGTCACTTGGTGGGAAAAAAGTCACGACTCAAGAGGAATTCTTTAATACCTTTAATGCTCTCCATAGCGACAACAAACAGATTGTTCTAACAAGCGATCGAAGTCCGGATCATTTAGATAGTCTTGAAGAGCGGCTGGTTACTCGTTTCAAATGGGGACTAACGCAAAATATAACACCACCTGATTTTGAAACTCGGATTGCCATCTTACGAAATAAAATTGAAGATCTAGATTATATTTTTCCTAATGACACACTAGAATATCTAGCTGGTCAGTTTGATTCAAATGTCCGAGACTTAGAAGGTGCCTTAAATGATATTTCTTTAATGGCGAAGGTGAAAAAACTAAAAGAAATTACGATCGATGTTGCAGCTGAAGCTATTCGAGCTCGTAAAAACGATAATAGCAAGACGCTTGTCATCCCCATTGAAAAAATTCAGGAAGCAGTTGGAGCCTTTTATGGAGTCAGTGTAAAAGAAATCAAAGGTTCTCGAAGAGTTCAGAATATTGTCCTAGCACGACAAGTGGCCATGTATCTTTCAAGAGAGATGACGGACAACTCACTTCCTCGAATCGGAAAAGAATTCGGTGGAAAAGACCACACGACTGTCATTCATGCTTATGAAAAAATTAAAAGTATGGTCGACACAGATGATAATCTACGACTCGAAATTCAAAGTATCAAGAAAAAGTTAAATTAATCTGTGGATAACTTCCTCTAAACTTCTAAGGGTTATGCACAATTTTTAAACAAGTAACTTTTTAAGTCATAGATAGGATTCTGAGAGTTTTCCACAACTTCCACACAATCTACTATTACTATTATCTTACTAATCATAAAATAAATAAAAGGAATGACCATGATAAATTTTTCTATTAACAAAACTTTATTTTTACAAGCATTAAATACTACCAAAAGAGCGATCAGTTCAAAAAATGCTATCCCAATCCTTTCCACGATTAAAATTGATGTCACTCCAGAAGGAGTTGCCTTATCTGGATCGAATGGCCAAATTTCAATTGAAAACTTTATTTCTATCAAAGATGAAAATGCTGGTTTATTAGTGACCTCTCCAGGCTCTATTTTATTGGAAGCAACTTTCTTTATTAATGTGGTTTCAAGTTTACCAGATGTTACTTTAGATTTTAAAGAGATTGAACAAAAACAGGTTCTTTTAACAAGTGGAAAATCAGAAATTACACTTAAAGGAAAAGATGCAGATCAATATCCACGTATTCAAGAAATTGCTGCAAGTAATCCATTAGTTTTGGAAACAAAATTATTAAAACAATTAATTAATGAAACAGCATTTGCAGCAAGTGTACAAGAAAGTCGTCCAATTTTGACAGGTGTTCACTTTGTTTTATCGGATAATAAAGAGCTAAAAACAGTAGCAACAGACTCTCACCGTATGAGTCAAAAAGTGATTACACTGGAGAAAAATGGAGACAACTTTGATGTTGTCATCCCAAGTCGCTCTCTTCGTGAATTCACCTCTGTTTTTTCTGATGATATTGAAACAGTTGAGGTTTTCTTTGCTAACAATCAAATTCTCTTTAGAAGTGAACACATTAGTTTTTATACCCGTTTGCTAGAAGGAAATTATCCTGATACAGACCGTCTCATTCCAACAGAATTCAATACAGAGGCAACCTTCAATGTGGCTAACCTTCGATTTGCAATGGAGCGTGCTCGTCTTCTTTCAAATGCGACTCAAAACGGAACGGTTAAATTAGAGTTCAAAAATGGAGTGGTTTCTTCCCACGTTCATTCACCAGAAGTTGGACGAGTAAATGAAGAGATCGATACGAGCGCCGTTTCAGGAGAGGATTTGTCTATTAGCTTTAATCCAACTTATTTGATTGAAGCGCTCAAAGCTATTGACAGTGAACAAGTTGTTATTCGTTTTATTTCTTCTGTTAGACCGTTTACATTGGTTCCAGAAGGAAATGAACAAGGGTTCATTCAATTGATTACGCCAGTTCGCACAAATTAACAAAGGTGAATCATGTATACGTTAGGTGATTTTGTTGAAATGAAAAAGCCCCACGCTTGTGTGATTAAAGAAACAGGTAAGAAGGCAAATCGTTGGGAAATTACGCGACTTGGTGCAGACATAAAAATCAAGTGTAGCAATTGTGATCATGTGGTCATGATGAGTCGCCATGATTTTGAACAGAAAATGAAGAAAGTACTATAAAAGGTTCAGTCACTTATGTGACCGAACCTTTTCGATTATTTTAATTCTTCAAATTTTCCATTTTTAACTTCTTTGAAACCACCCTGTTTCATCATATCAAAAGTTGATTTGAAGCTGATATAGTCGACTTTTTTATCTTTTTGTGTCGTTACTAATTTCTTTTCAATTAGCTGATCTAAGTCTGCCTTTTCATAATTTAGTGTTGTTTTTTCAACCATATAATCATCTTTATATTCAGCAGAATGTGTGAATCCTTTGACATCTTTGTATTCTTCATCATATTTATCGATCATTTCCTTTAATTGATCTTTCGTAACTCCCGCCTCTTTGTAATAAATAGTAGTGGTGGTTTGGTTACTGATCGCTTTATCACCTTTATGTTCTAGTGTAATACGAACATCTGTTTTCTTTTCTTGGTTGATTGCCTGAAGATAGGATTTTTGAACAGATTGTTGTCCACAAGCTCCAAGAAGAATGAGAGTAAAGATAGCGATTAAAGAAAGAAAAATAGATTTCCATGTTTGTTTTTTCATCTGAAAAACTCCTTTGTTCATTGTTAAATATAGTATACCATTTTTATCTTTTTAGAACGTTACAGTTTGATGAAAAAATCTAGTTTCAAAGGTGATGAAATATTTCATTTTTCATCACTTGTCTTTTGAATTATGTTATAATAAAAGAGATTGAAATTTGAACGGAGAAAAAGAAAAATGGCATTAACAGCAGGTATCGTTGGCTTACCAAACGTTGGTAAATCAACCCTATTTAACGCAATTACAAAAGCAGGAGCAGAGGCCGCAAACTATCCCTTTGCGACCATTGATCCAAACGTCGGGATGGTAGAAGTTCCAGATGAACGCCTCCAAAAATTGACGGAAATGATTACTCCTAAGAAGACAGTTCCGACTACTTTTGAATTTACAGATATTGCTGGGATTGTGAAAGGAGCTTCTAAAGGGGAAGGACTTGGTAATAAATTCTTGGCCAACATCCGTGAAGTAGATGCCATTGTCCATGTAGTGCGTGCTTTTGATGATGAAAATGTCATGCGGGAGCAAGGTCGTGAAGATGCCTTTGTTGATCCACTAGCAGATATTGATACCATCAATTTAGAATTAATTTTAGCCGACTTAGAGTCTGTCAATAAACGCTATGCGCGTGTAGAAAAAATCGCTCGTACACAAAAAGATAAGGATTCTGTTGCGGAATTTAATGTTCTACAAAAAATCAAACCAGTTCTTGAAGATGGTAAATCAGCTCGGACCATTGAATTCACTGAGGAAGAACAAAAAGTGGTGAAGGGACTTTTCCTTTTGACTACCAAACCAGTTCTTTATGTAGCCAATGTGGATGAAGATGTTGTTGCAGATCCAGATTCTATCGAGTATGTGAAGCAAATTCGTGACTTTGCGGCAACAGAGAACGCGGAAGTCGTGGTGATCTCTGCGCGTGCTGAGGAAGAAATTTCTGAGCTAGATGATGCAGATAAACAAGAATTTTTAGAGGCGATTGGCCTAACAGAGTCTGGAGTTGATAAACTTACGCGTGCAGCTTATCACTTGTTGGGACTTGGCACTTATTTCACAGCTGGTGAAAAAGAAGTGCGTGCTTGGACCTTCAAACGTGGCATGAAAGCCCCTCAAGCAGCTGGAATCATCCACTCTGATTTTGAAAAAGGATTTATTCGTGCCGTGACCATGTCCTATGATGATTTGGTCAAATACGGTTCTGAAAAGGCTGTAAAAGAAGCAGGACGCTTGCGCGAAGAAGGAAAAGAATATGTTGTCCAAGACGGGGACATCATGGAATTCCGTTTTAATGTATAAGAGAGTTTAAAAAATGTAAAGGTTGGAAAAAATATTTCCAACCCTTTTAGTGTTTTGAAAGGAAAGAGATGACGAAATTAATTGTTGGATTGGGAAATCCAGGTGATAAGTATTTTGAAACCAAACACAATGTAGGCTTTATGTTAGTTGATCAAATGGCAAAGTCTTTAAATCTTACTTTCTCCCATGATAAGATTTTTCAAGCTGATATCACCTCAACATTTTTGAATGGCGAAAAGGTCTATTTTGTAAAGCCGACCACTTTCATGAATGAGAGTGGAAAAGCAGTCCATGCCCTTCTGACTTATTATGGTCTGGATATTGAAGATCTTTTGGTTATTTACGATGATTTAGATATGGAAGTTGGTAAGATTCGTCTTCGAGCTAAAGGATCAGCTGGAGGTCATAACGGAATCAAATCGATTATTAATCATATTGGAACTCAGACTTTTTATCGAATTAAGATTGGAATTGGAAGACCTAAGCAGGGCATGTCAGTTGTTCATCATGTCTTAGGAAAATTTGATAAAGACGATTACATCACTATTCTACAAACAATTGATCGAGTAGAAGAAGCGGTTAACGATTACTTGGTAGAAGAAAATTTTGAAAGAAGCATGCAGAAATACAACGGGTAAGTAGATGAATGTAATTGATTTAGTGAGTCAAAACTCCAACTTTCTATCCTGGCAACAAGGTTTGCAAAAAAATAATAGGGAATTGATCTTAGGATTGTCTGCGACCACAAAGGCTATTGTAATGGCTTCAGCCTTTGATTTTATTGAAAAAGCAGTCCTCATTACTTCCAGTTATAACGAAGCAGAACGATTGGCTAGTGATTTTATTGCTTTACTTGGAGAAGAGAAAGTCCATACATTTTTGGGAGATGATAACCCTTTAGCAGAATTTGTTTTTGCTTCACAAGAAAGGCAATTTGCACGATTAGAGGCTTTGAACTTTTTATGCCAAGAAGATCGTCAAGGCATCCTTGTGACCAATGTGAGTGGTATAAAACTACTATTACCTTCTCCTAAAGTTTTTGCATCTAGCATTTTTCAATTGAAGGTTGGTCAAGAAATAGACTTAACTACTCTGAGTGAAACATTACAGAAGATTGGCTACCAAAAGGTGAGCCAAGTTTTGCAACAGGGAGAGTTTAGTCTACGAGGAGATATTTTAGATATCTTTG
The DNA here is from genome assembly GCF_001069785.1 of Streptococcus parasanguinis. Classification (GTDB taxonomy): domain Bacteria; phylum Bacillota; class Bacilli; order Lactobacillales; family Streptococcaceae; genus Streptococcus; species Streptococcus parasanguinis_T. Next base: position 14,771 of record NZ_JVSR01000111.1, on the reverse strand, counting down.
AGATCGACCAACTCCAACCCTATCGGATTGAATTTTTCGGAGATGAGATTGATGGAATCCGAATCTTTGACCCAGAAAGTCAGCGTTCTGTTGAAAATGTTGAAGACGTTCAACTGAAGGCAGTGAGTGATCTATTGTTGCAAGAGGAAGATTTCATCCGTGGTCAGCAGCAAATCGAACAATTGCAAGAACAGAGTGCAAATGAAGAATTTAAATCTTATCTAGCAGAAATTCTGGGAGATATTTCTCAAAGGAAACTCCATCCGGATCTTAGGAAATTTATTAGTTTCTTTTACAAAAAGCAATATACCTTATTCGATTATCTCCCTAAACACACTCCTGTCTTTCTGGATGATTATCAAAAAATAGCAGATCAAATAGCGAGATTTGAACTAGATACAGCTAATCTCTTGACGGAAGATTTACATAAAAATAGAGCTTCTTCTCGCCAAGTGTATTTTGCAGACACCAGTACAACATTACGAAAATATACGCCTGCAACTTATTTTTCAAACTTTCAAAAAGGATTGGGAAATTTGAAGTTTGATCATTTGTATCAATTCAATCAATATCCCATGCAGGAGTTTTTTGGACAATTTGATTTATTAAAAGAGGAAATTGAACGGTATCGAAAATCAAACTATACTGTTATTGTCCAAGCAACTTCTCATCACAATCTTCAACAGCTCCATAAAAATTTAGAAGAATATGGAATTCGATTAGATTATATTGATGGGGATACGATCATCCCTCAAGCTAGTCAATTAGTTGTTGGAGGACTAGCTCACGGTTTCCAATTTGTTGATGAAAAAATTGTCTACATTACAGAATCAGAGATTTATCAGAAAAAGATCAAACGAAAGATTCGCAGGCAAAATATTTCCAATGCTGAACGCCTAAAAAATTATAATGAACTGGAAAAAGGGGACTATGTTGTTCACCAAGTTCATGGTATTGGTCAATATTTGGGAATTGAAACGATTGAAATTTCGGGTGTCCATCGTGATTATGTTTCAATTCAATATCAAAATGGAGATCGCATCTCGATTCCTGTCGATCAGATTCAGATGTTGTCCAAATACGTTGCAAGTGATGGAAAAACGCCAAAAATTAACAAGTTAAATGATGGGCGTTTCCAAAAAACGAAGCAAAAGGTTCAGACCCAGGTAGAGGACATTGCGGATGATTTGATAAAACTTTATGCGGAGCGTAGTCAATTAGAAGGCTTTGCCTATTCCCAAGATGATGAAAACCAAGAGGCTTTTGAACAAGATTTTCCATATATTGAAACAGATGACCAATTACGTTCCATTGAAGAAATCAAAAAAGATATGGAATCGAATCGTCCGATGGACCGATTGCTGGTTGGAGACGTCGGTTTTGGGAAAACAGAGGTCGCTATGCGAGCAGCCTTTAAGGCAGTAAATGATCATAAACAAGTAGCAGTGCTGGTTCCCACCACTGTTCTTGCCCAACAACATTATGCCAATTTTAAGGAGCGTTTTGAATCTTTTGCAGTAGAGGTTGCTGTTTTAAGTCGTTTCCAGAGTAAGGCAGAGCAGAAAGAAACGCTTGAAAAGTTGAAAAAAGGACGAGTGGATATTATTATTGGAACTCACCGGCTCTTGTCCAAAGATGTTGTTTTTTCAGACTTAGGCTTAATCGTGATTGATGAAGAACAACGTTTTGGAGTGAAGCACAAAGAAACCTTGAAAGAATTGAAAAAAAAGGTGGATGTGCTTACCCTAACAGCTACTCCTATACCTCGAACTCTTCATATGTCTATGCTAGGAATTCGAGATTTGTCTGTCATTGAAACACCTCCGACCAATCGATATCCTGTGCAAACTTTTGTACTAGAGACCAATCCAACCATTATTCGAGATGCTGTGTTGCGGGAGATGGATCGTGGAGGACAGGCCTATTATCTTTACAATAAGGTAGATACAATTGAACAAAAGGTGTCTGAATTAAAAGAGTTGATTCCAGAGGCTTCGATTGGCTTTGTTCATGGTCAGATGAGTGAGGTTCGCTTAGAAAATACCCTGTTGGATTTCATTAATGGCGAATACGATGTCTTAGTGACGACAACCATTATTGAGACAGGTGTGGATATTCCAAATGCTAATACACTCTTTATTGAAAATGCGGATCATATGGGACTTTCAACGCTTTATCAACTAAGAGGTCGTGTGGGACGAAGCAATCGAATTGCTTATGCTTATTTGATGTATCGTCCAGACAAATCTCTTACAGAAGTGTCTGAAAAACGCTTAGAAGCTATTAAGGGTTTTACTGAGTTGGGGTCTGGCTTTAAAATTGCTATGCGAGATTTATCGATCCGTGGAGCAGGGAATATCCTTGGAGCTTCTCAATCTGGTTTCATCGATTCAGTTGGTTTTGAAATGTATTCTCAATTGTTAGAAGAAGCTATTGCTAAGAAACAAGGCCAAGAGCATCGTAGACAAAAGAGCAATGCAGAGTTGAACCTTCAAATAGATGCGTATTTACCTAATGAATATATTTCAGATCAACGTCAAAAAATTGAAATTTACAAACAAATTCGTGAAATGAATTCTGCAACGGACTATGAATACTTGCAAGATGAATTGATCGATCGTTTTGGAGAATACCCAGATGTTGTGGCCTACCTACTTGAAATTGGTTTAGTGAAAGCTTACTTGGATCAAGTCTTTGTCCGTCTTGTTGAGAGAAAACAACAAAAATTGACAGTGAAATTTGAACCTATTGCCAAACAACTGTTTTTAACACAGGATTATTTCAAAGCTCTGTCCATGACACAGTTAAAGGCACAGATTGCAGAAGAAAAGGGATTGATTGAAGTGATCTTCGATATTCGAAATAAGAAAGATTTTGAAATTTTGGAAGCTCTGAAGCAATTTGGTAAAACCTTATTGGAAATTAAACAAGAAAAAGAAGAGGACTAGCAGTTCTTAGCTCATTTTTCGCATTTTATGTATAAAAAATGATACAATACTATGTTAGAGGTGACAGTATGAGATTAGATAAATATTTAAAAGTTTCTCGCATTATTAAGCGTCGTCCTGTTGCAAAGGAAGTTGCAGATAAAGGGCGAATCAAAGTCAATGGAGTATTAGCCAAAAGTTCAACGGATTTGAAAGTGAATGATCAAATTGAAGTTCGTTTTGGAAATAAAGTATTGACGGTTAAAGTCTTGGAAATGTTGGATAGTACAAAAAAAGAAGATGCATCCAAAATGTACGAAATAATTAGTGAAACAAGGATAGAAGAAGATGCCTAAAAATATCGTTCAAATGAACAATAAATATATCAAAGACGAAAGTCAGCGAAAACGTTTTTTAGAAGAAGAAAGAAAAAAACGCAATCGTTTTCTGGGTCTCGTCTTGATATTAGTCATGTTACTGTTTATTCTTCCAACTTATAACTTAGCCCAGAGCTATCAATCGCTACAAGATAAAAAAGAACAATACAAACAGTTGGAAAAAGAGTATAAAGAAACAAGTGAACAAAAAGAATACCAACAAGACATCGCTAAAAAATTAAAAGACGATGATTATGCAACAAAATATGCACGCGCTAAGTATTCTTTTTCAAAAGATGGTGAATATGTTTATACCATCCCAGATTTACTCCCACAATAACCGATGGAAAATATCTTACAAACAGTTAAACAATTCCTTGAATTTTCGGATGAAAAATTAGAGGAATTAAAAAAGAAAAACCAAATGATCAAACTTCAAAAGGATGAAAAGGAAAGGAATACAGGTGTCTAAACGATTTCTGCTCCTATTGTTAGTTCCAATTTTATTTATTGGGTCTCAAGCAGCGAGTGTCGAGCAGTCTGAGTCTTCTCAGACAATGGCTCATCCATCAGAACTTTATTTTTCTTCAATTCCAGCGAACCCGAATGTTTATCGCAAAATTTCTGTTTTTTCTGATCCTCAGTTGAAAAAAGCAAAAGGAGAAATTCTTCCCAACACACCGTTTACAATCGAACAACTCTTTGTAAATGATGAAGGGAAAGCTGTATTTAAAATAGCAGATAAAGGATATGTATTAGCAGATTCTTCTGTCATTTTTTCTGATGTTGTACAAGAAACACAAGAAAAAAAACAAGACATGTGGCTAAAACCTGGTTTTAAAGTGTATGACCGACCCTTAATAAATGGTGCAAAAGAAAAAAATACACCTCTTTCTCCTTATACAAAAGTGACAGTCTTACGTACAGCTAAGACTTTACGAGATGAGTTTGTGGAGATTGAAGGTCAGGGCTGGGTGAACAAAGCATTCGTTACTGAAAAAGATAATCGAATGGAAAAAGTCCAGGACTTGTTAAATAGTAAATACAATTCTCCTTCGTATGGAATCTATGTAAAACAATTAGAGACTGGAAATACTGCTGGAATCAATCCGCAAAAAGAAATGTATTCTGCCAGTGTAACGAAATTACCATACTTGTACTACGTCCAAGAACAGCTCAATAAAAAAGCCATTTCTCCAACTACAACCTACAAATATATTCCAGAAGTCAATGATTTCAAAGGTGGCTATGAACCAGAAGGAAGTGGTAGCCTTTCAAAAACACCAGATGGAAAAGAATATAGTGTTCAAGAGTTGGTAGATAAAATTGCAAAAGAATCAGATAATGTTGGACATAATATCTTGAATTATTATGTCACTCATCAATCAGATCAAGACTTCCAAAAAACTTTGGATAAAATTGCAAAGAAACATTGGGATGTTGAAAAAAGAGAAGCATCCGCTGAAATGGCTGGCAATGTCATGGAGGCTGTCTATCAACAAAATGGCTCTATTATTGATGCGCTCTCCTCTACAAAATATGATGATCAACGGATTGCGCGTGACCTTCCAGTAAAAGTTGCTCATAAAATTGGAGATGCCTATGATTTTAGACATGATGTTGCGATTGTATACACAAATTCACCCTATGTAATAGCCATTTTTACAGATCATTCGAATTATGATACGATTTCCAACATTTCAAAGGATATCTATGAGGTATTGAAATAATGGAAAAGCGATTTTTAGAGTTTTGTGAAAAACAAGATCTATTTACTCCCCATCGCCGTGTTTTGGTTGCCTTATCTGGTGGATTGGATTCAATGAATCTGTATGAACTTTTATATAAGAATAAAGAACGATTGAAAATCCATCTGGTACTCGCTCATGTCAATCATGGACAAAGGCCAGAATCAGATTTAGAAGAAAGTGAACTTCGAACGCTAGCTAATAGGCGAGAGACACGTATTCATGTGGCTCACTATTCGGGTGATTTTACGGAAGCAAAAGCTCGTACCTTTCGTTATGATTTTTTTAAACAGATTATGGAGAAAGAGGATTGCACTGCTTTAGTAACAGGTCATCATGCAAATGATCAAGCTGAAACAACTTTCATGCGCTTGATACGAGGAACAAAATTACGCCATTTAAGTGGTATTCCTGTACGCCAACCATTTGGCAAGGGTGAGTTAATCCGTCCTTTGTTAACTTTTACCAAAGATGAGTTGATGGAAATCCCTCACTTTGAAGACAGTAGCAATGACTCACAGGACTATTTTCGAAATCGTGTACGACATCAATACCTTCCTGAATTTGAAAAAGAAAATCCCCAAATGCAAGCAAGTCTTCGCTATTTAGCAGAGGAAGTGAATCATTGGCACCAAGCACTAAAAGAATTGACTAGCGAGTTAAGCATTCAAGATTTAGCTTCTTTTAGAACGTATTCTCATTCTGTACAATCATTCTTATTAGAAGAGTATTTGGCACAATTCCCAGATTTGCAACTTGGTAGGGTACAGTTTCAAGAATTATTAAATTTACTGCGAAAAAAAAGAAATTGCGTTCATTATTTAAAGTCGAATTATGAACTACATCAAGAATATGATTTCTTTGAAATACAAAAAATCAGTCAAAAGTCGGATGACCAACCCCTCCCATTTTTGTTAGAATTTGGGAATATCTTTGAAATTGCAAATTATAAACTATCTTTTGGACAACCATTAGTAGGGGAAAATGTAGAAATTCTTTCTGTTTCACGCGAAACTCCCATCTTAATTAGAGGGAGAAAGGAAGGAGATCAGCTGCTTGTTAATGGCCACCATCAAAAATTAAGACGGTGGTTTATCAACCATAAAATTCCAATTTCGCTTCGGCAAAAAGCTCTCATTATAGAACAGAATCATAATATTCTTTCTGTAGTGGGATTGGTAACGAGTGATTTGAGTAAGCCCTCAAAAAGTGGTATAATGAAAGATAGTCTTTATATTCAAAAAATAGATAGGTAAAAACATGTTAGAAAAAGATATAAAAAAAGTATTGGTTTCACATGATGAAATTGTAGAAGCAGCAAAGAAATTGGGTGAAACCCTAACAAAAGAGTACCAAGGAAAAAATCCAATTTTTGTTGGAATTTTGAAAGGCTCTGTTCCATTTATGGCAGAGTTGATCAACCACGTGGATACACATATTGAATTGGATTTTATGCTGGTTTCAAGTTATCATGGTGGTACGGCAAGCTCAGGTATTATTAATATTATCAAGGATATCGACCAAGATATTACTGGTAGAGATATTTTATTTGTAGAAGATATTATCGATACAGGTAAAACTCTCAAGAGTCTAAAAGAACTCTTTGAAGAAAGAAATGCAGCATCTGTAAAGATTGCTACCTTACTGGATAAACCTGAAGGCCGTTTGGTTGAGATTGAAGCAGATTACACCTGCTTTACGATTCCAAATGAGTTTGTTGTAGGATATGGTTTAGACTATGATGAAAATTATCGTAACCTACCCTATGTTGGTGTATTAAAAGAGGAAGTGTACTCAAAATAGAGGAGACTAGATGAATAACAGAAAAAATAACGGTTTTGTCCGAAATCCATTTCTGTATTTGTTGATTATTGTAGCGGCTGTGACAGGATTCCAGTACTTTTTTGCGGGTAATGGGGTTGGTCAAAGTCAGCAAATCAACTACACAGAATTGGTCAAAGAAATTAAAAATGATAATGTAAAAACGATCAGTTACCAACCAAATGGTAGTGTGATTGAAATTGCAGGTACCTATAATAAAGCAAAAGAATCAAAAGAAGATACAGGAATTCAATTTTTTACCCCAAGTGTTCAAAAAGTATCTCGCTTTACTAGTGTCATCCTTCCATCTGATATCACCGTCAATGAATTACAAAAATTAGCAGCTGACCACAAAGCAGAAATCACCATCAAGCGTGAGAGCTCAAGTGGCATGTGGATAACAATTCTCACTTCAATTGTTCCATTTGTTATCGTCATGTTCTTCTTCTTCTCAATGATGAACCAAGGCGGTGGCGGAGGTGCCAGAGGTGCCATGAACTTTGGTCGTAATAAAGCCCGCGCTGCTAATAAAGAAGATATTAAAGTTCGTTTTTCAGATGTAGCAGGAGCTGAAGAAGAAAAACAAGAACTTGTTGAAGTTGTTGAATTTTTAAAAGATCCAAAACGCTTTACTAAATTGGGTGCAAGAATCCCAGCAGGTGTGCTTCTTGAAGGCCCTCCCGGAACTGGTAAAACCCTTTTAGCAAAAGCAGTAGCTGGTGAAGCTGGAGTGCCATTCTTCAGTATCTCTGGTTCTGACTTCGTTGAAATGTTTGTCGGAGTCGGTGCTAGCCGGGTTCGTTCACTTTTTGAAGATGCTAAAAAAGCAGCTCCAGCCATTATCTTTATCGATGAAATTGATGCTGTTGGGCGCCAACGTGGTGTAGGTCTTGGTGGTGGAAATGATGAACGTGAACAAACCCTTAACCAGCTCTTGATTGAGATGGATGGTTTTGAAGGCAACGAAGGAATCATTGTTATCGCAGCAACTAACCGTTCGGATGTCCTTGACCCTGCCCTTCTTCGTCCTGGCCGTTTTGACCGTAAAGTATTAGTTGGACGTCCAGATGTGAAAGGTCGTGAGGCAATTCTTCGTGTTCATGCTAAGAATAAGCCACTTGCTCAAGATGTGGACTTGAAATTGGTTGCTCAACAAACACCAGGATTTGTCGGTGCTGATCTCGAAAATGTTTTGAACGAAGCAGCCTTGGTTGCAGCTCGTCGAAATAAAAAAGTAATTGATGCTGCTGATATCGATGAAGCAGAAGATCGTGTTATTGCAGGTCCATCTAAGAAAGATCGGACAATTTCACAAAAAGAACGTGAAATGGTTGCTTATCACGAAGCTGGTCATACAATCGTTGGTCTGGTCTTATCAAATGCTCGTGTAGTTCATAAAGTTACGATTGTTCCACGTGGTCGTGCAGGCGGTTACATGATTGCCCTTCCTAAAGAAGATCAAATGTTACTTTCTAAAGAAGATATGAAAGAACAATTAGCTGGGCTCATGGGAGGACGTGTTGCCGAAGAAATTATTTTCAATTCGCAAACAACGGGTGCTTCAAATGACTTTGAACAAGCTACCCAAATGGCGCGTGCAATGGTGACAGAATATGGTATGAGTGAAAAACTTGGACCGGTCCAATATGAAGGAAATCATGCAATGTTTGGTGCTCAAAGCCCACAAAAAATGATTTCAGAACGAACAGCATACGAAATTGATGAAGAAGTTCGTAGTCTGTTGAATGAAGCCCGTAATAAAGCGGCAGAAATTATTCAAGGAAATAGAGAAACGCATAAACTAATTGCGGAAGCTCTATTAAAATATGAAACCTTGGATAGTGTTCAAATTAAATCATTATATGAAACAGGAAAAATGCCTGAAAATTCAGAGCATGAATTAGAAGAAGAAGCAAAACCTCTATCATATGATGAGATTAAGTCAAAATTAGAAGAAAATAACTAATTCAAAAGAAGGAAAATATTTCCTTCTTTTTTTATTAAAAAAGTGTTGACAGAGTAAAAATATTCTGTATAATAGAATATGTTGTAAAAATGGTCCGTTGGTCAAGGGGTTAAGACACCGCCTTTTCACGGCGGTAACACGGGTTCGAATCCCGTACGGACTATCGATGAACTGTCACCAAGTGGCAGTTTTTTTGTGTATTTGGACAAAATAATTAAAAATAATAACCAAATAGTTAAAAAAACGTGCAGAATAGAAAAAAAGTCCAATGGGCTTCTTTATTTTTATAAAATACAGATAAAAGTAAAGGAGAGCTTATGGAATTTAATAAAATGTATCAAAAAGTAAAATATATCGTAAGAAAATGTGAAAAAGAATATTATATTCAATTATGGGAAAAGGATGATTGGGAACAAGAAGGACAGCTAACACTCTTTGAACTTTATCAAAAAAATCCTGAAATTGAAACAAATGAAGAATTACTTTATACATATTTTAAAACAAAATTTAGAAATCATATTAAAGATAAAATAAGACAACAGGAAAGTGATAAGAGAAAAATAAATAGACTTCCATATATTGAAATTGGAGAAATTAGTCACAGAATTTCATCAAGAAAAATATATTTAGATGAGCTGGTTGTTCTTAGAGATGCATTAAAACGTTTTAAAGAAAAATTAACCGTAAAAGAAAAAGAACAATATGAAGCATTACTAGCAAACAGAAGATGTCTAGGAAAAACAAAAATGAAAAAGAAATTAGAGAACTATCTGAAGGATTTTAAAAATACAATTTAAGAACTGAAAGTTGACAGTGTATAAATGAACTTTCAAAAAAATAAAATTTTTTGGAAAAAAGTATTGACAGTAAGGTAAGGTCATGATATACTAATATAGTTGTCGCGCGAGAGCGACAAAGACCTTTGAAAACTGAACAAGACGAACCAATGTGCAGGGCGCTGTAACTAAGGTTATAGTAACTGAACAATAAAAAAACAATAAATCTGTCAGTGACAGAATGAGTTTAAGACAAACAATTATTTTAATGAGAGTTTGATCCTGGCTCAGGATGAACGCTGGCGGCGTGCCTAATACATGCAAGTAGAACGCTGAAGCTTGGTGCTTGCACCGAGCGGATGAGTTGCGAACGGGTGAGTAACGCGTAGGTAACCTGCCTCTTAGCGGGGGATAACTATTGGAAACGATAGCTAATACCGCATAAAAGTCGATATCACATGATATTGATTTGAAAGGTGCAATTGCATCACTAAGAGATGGACCTGCGTTGTATTAGCTAGTTGGTGAGGTAACGGCTCACCAAGGCGACGATACATAGCCGACCTGAGAGGGTGATCGGCCACACTGGGACTGAGACACGGCCCAGACTCCTACGGGAGGCAGCAGTAGGGAATCTTCGGCAATGGGGGCAACCCTGACCGAGCAACGCCGCGTGAGTGAAGAAGGTTTTCGGATCGTAAAGCTCTGTTGTAAGAGAAGAACGAGTGTGAGAGTGGAAAGTTCACACTGTGACGGTAACTTACCAGAAAGGGACGGCTAACTACGTGCCAGCAGCCGCGGTAATACGTAGGTCCCGAGCGTTATCCGGATTTATTGGGCGTAAAGCGAGCGCAGGCGGTTAGATAAGTCTGAAGTTAAAGGCTGTGGCTTAACCATAGTACGCTTTGGAAACTGTTTAACTTGAGTGCAGAAGGGGAGAGTGGAATTCCATGTGTAGCGGTGAAATGCGTAGATATATGGAGGAACACCGGTGGCGAAAGCGGCTCTCTGGTCTGTAACTGACGCTGAGGCTCGAAAGCGTGGGGAGCAAACAGGATTAGATACCCTGGTAGTCCACGCCGTAAACGATGAGTGCTAGGTGTTGGGTCCTTTCCGGGACTCAGTGCCGCAGCTAACGCATTAAGCACTCCGCCTGGGGAGTACGACCGCAAGGTTGAAACTCAAAGGAATTGACGGGGGCCCGCACAAGCGGTGGAGCATGTGGTTTAATTCGAAGCAACGCGAAGAACCTTACCAGGTCTTGACATCCCTCTGACCGCTCTAGAGATAGAGTTTTCCTTCGGGACAGAGGTGACAGGTGGTGCATGGTTGTCGTCAGCTCGTGTCGTGAGATGTTGGGTTAAGTCCCGCAACGAGCGCAACCCCTATTGTTAGTTGCCATCATTCAGTTGGGCACTCTAGCGAGACTGCCGGTAATAAACCGGAGGAAGGTGGGGATGACGTCAAATCATCATGCCCCTTATGACCTGGGCTACACACGTGCTACAATGGCTGGTACAACGAGTCGCGAGTCGGTGACGGCAAGCTAATCTCTTAAAGCCAGTCTCAGTTCGGATTGTAGGCTGCAACTCGCCTACATGAAGTCGGAATCGCTAGTAATCGCGGATCAGCACGCCGCGGTGAATACGTTCCCGGGCCTTGTACACACCGCCCGTCACACCACGAGAGTTTGTAACACCCGAAGTCGGTGAGGTAACCATTTGGAGCCAGCCGCCTAAGGTGGGATAGATGATTGGGGTGAAGTCGTAACAAGGTAGCCGTATCGGAAGGTGCGGCTGGATCACCTCCTTTCTAAGGAAATGGAAACCTGTACGTTGGTCTTGTTTAGTTTTGAGAGGTCTTGTGGGGCCTTAGCTCAGCTGGGAGAGCGCCTGCTTTGCACGCAGGAGGTCAGCGGTTCGATCCCGCTAGGCTCCATTAACACTGTAAGGGTGTTAAGATTGAACATTGAAAATTGAATATCTATATCAAATAGTAACAAGAAAATAAACCGAAACGCTGTAAATATTTAAAGAGTTTAGGTCGCAAGACCAAAAATAAGGTTAAGTTAATAAGGGCGCACGGTGGATGCCTTGGCACTAGAAGCCGAAGAAGGACGTGACAAACGACGAAATGCTTTGGGGAGCTGTAAGTGAGCGACGATCCAGAGATGTCCGAATGGGGGAACCCACTAGCTAATGGCTAGTACTCCTATCTGTTAAGGATAGGTAGAGGAAGACGCAGTGAACTGAAACATCTAAGTAGCTGCAGGAAGAGAAAGCAAAAGCGATTGCCTGAGTAGCGGCGAGCGAAACGGCAGGAGGGCAAACCGAAGAGTTTACTCTTCGGGGTTGTAGGACTGCAATGTGGACTTAAAGATTATAGAAGAATGACATGGGAAGGTCAGCCAAAGAGAGTAAGAGCCTCGTATTCGAAATAGTCTTTATACCTAGCAGTATCCTGAGTACGGCGGGACACGAGAAATCCCGTCGGAATCTGGGAGGACCATCTCCCAACCCTAAATACTCTCTAGTGACCGATAGTGAACCAGTACCGTGAGGGAAAGGTGAAAAGCACCCCGGGAGGGGAGTGAAATAGAACCTGAAACCGTGTGCCTACAACAAGTTCGAGCCCGTTAATGGGTGAGAGCGTGCCTTTTGTAGAATGAACCGGCGAGTTACGATATGATGCGAGGTTAAGTTGAAGAGACGGAGCCGTAGGGAAACCGAGTCTGAATAGGGCGAGTTAGTATTATGTCGTAGACCCGAAACCATGTGACCTACCCATGAGCAGGTTGAAGGTGAGGTAAAACTCACTGGAGGACCGAACCAGGGCACGTTGAAAAGTGCTTGGATGACTTGTGGGTAGCGGAGAAATTCCAAACGAACTTGGAGATAGCTGGTTCTCTCCGAAATAGCTTTAGGGCTAGCGTCGACATTAAGATTCTTGGAGGTAGAGCACTGTTTGGGTGAGGGGTCCATCCCGGATTACCAATCTCAGATAAACTCCGAATGCCAATGAATTATGGTCGGCAGTCAGACTGCGAGTGCTAAGATCCGTAGTCGAAAGGGAAACAGCCCAGACCACCAGCTAAGGTCCCAAAATAATTGTTAAGTGGAAAAGGATGTGGGGTTGCACAGACAACTAGGATGTTAGCTTAGAAGCAGCTATTCATTCAAAGAGTGCGTAATAGCTCACTAGTCGAGTGACCCTGCGCCGAAAATGTACCGGGGCTAAAACAATTTACCGAAGCTGTGGATACCTTTATAGGTATGGTAGGAGAGCGTTCTATGTGTGGAGAAGGTGTACCGTGAGGAGCGCTGGAACGCATAGAAGTGAGAATGCCGGTATGAGTAGCGAAAGACAGGTGAGAATCCTGTCCACCGTAAGACTAAGGTTTCCAGGGGAAGGCTCGTCCGCCCTGGGTTAGTCGGGACCTAAGGAGAGACCGAAAGGTGTATCCGATGGACAACAGGTTGATATTCCTGTACTAGAGTATGTAGTGAAGGAGGGACGCAGTAGGCTAACTAAAGCGTGCGACTGGAAGTGCACGTCTAAGCAGTGAGGTGTGAATTGAGTTAAATGCTTAATTCTGTAACATTGAGCTGTGATGGGGAGCGAAGTTTAGTAGCGAAGTTAGTGACGTCACACTGCCAAGAAAAGCTTCTAGCGTTAATCATACTCTACCCGTACCGCAAACCGACACAGGTAGTCGAGGCGAGTAGCCTCAGGTGAGCGAGAGAACTCTCGTTAAGGAACTCGGCAAAATGACCCCGTAACTTCGGGAGAAGGGGTGCTGGCTTTTAGTCAGCCGCAGTGAATAGGCCCAAGCAACTGTTTATCAAAAACACAGCTCTCTGCTAAATCGTAAGATGATGTATAGGGGGTGACGCCTGCCCGGTGCTGGAAGGTTAAGAGGAGTGCTTAGCGTAAGCGAAGGTATGAATTGAAGCCCCAGTAAACGGCGGCCGTAACTATAACGGTCCTAAGGTAGCGAAATTCCTTGTCGGGTAAGTTCCGACCCGCACGAAAGGCGTAATGATTTGGGCACTGTCTCAACGAGAGACTCGGTGAAATTTTAGTACCTGTGAAGATGCAGGTTACCCGCGACAGGACGGAAAGACCCCATGGAGCTTTACTGCAGTTTGATATTGAGTGTCTGTGCCACATGTACAGGATAGGTAGGAGCCATTGAGATCGGGACGCCAGTTTCGATGGAGGCGTTGTTGGGATACTACCCTTGTGTTATGGCCACTCTAACCCGGTAGGTTCATCATCTACGGAGACAGTGTCTGACGGGCAGTTTGACTGGGGCGGTCGCCTCCTAAAAGGTAACGGAGGCGCCCAAAGGTTCCCTCAGAATGGTTGGAAATCATTCGCAGAGTGTAAAGGTATAAGGGAGCTTGACTGCGAGAGCTACAACTCGAGCAGGGACGAAAGTCGGGCTTAGTGATCCGGTGGTTCCGTATGGAAGGGCCATCGCTCAACGGATAAAAGCTACCCTGGGGATAACAGGCTTATCTCCCCCAAGAGTTCACATCGACGGGGAGGTTTGGCACCTCGATGTCGGCTCGTCGCATCCTGGGGCTGTAGTCGGTCCCAAGGGTTGGGCTGTTCGCCCATTAAAGCGGCACGCGAGCTGGGTTCAGAACGTCGTGAGACAGTTCGGTCCCTATCCGTCGCGGGCGTAGGAAATTTGAGAGGATCTGCTCCTAGTACGAGAGGACCAGAGTGGACTTACCGCTGGTGTACCAGTTGTCTCGCCAGAGGCATCGCTGGGTAGCTATGTAGGGAAGGGATAAACGCTGAAAGCATCTAAGTGTGAAACCCACCTCAAGATGAGATTTCCCATGATTTTATATCAGTAAGAGCCCTGAGAGAAGATCAGGTAGATAGGTTAGGAGTGGAAGTTGTGTGAGCAATGGAGCGGACTAATACTAATAGCTCGAGGACTTATCCAAAGAGTCAGAAGATATTGACAACGAAAGGTTAACTTGTTAGAATATAGATGTTCAATTTTGAATGTTTAATCATTCAGAGTTAAGTGACGATAGCCTAGGAGATACACCTGTACCCATGCCGAACACAGCAGTTAAGCCCTAGAACGCCGGAAGTAGTTGGGGGTTGCCCCCTGTGAGATAAGGTAGTCGCTTAGC
>NZ_JVSR01000110.1:70594-96469 GCF_001069785.1 Streptococcus parasanguinis | reverse complement strand
TCAGCGTAGTAGAGCCCACTCAACCACTGCGTCTTGCTCGACAATCCAAATACAATTGAGAGGCTAGGACTTTTGTCCCAGCCTCTTGATCTTAAATGATTTTCGTATACAAGGCGTATTTGTCTTTGATTTTCTTTGGAATACTATCATCGGTAATAATGGCATTTAGATCTTCCACGCGATAGAAACTGTAGAAAGAATAGCTATCAAACTTGCTGTTATCAGCTACCACATATTTCTCTATCGCATTGTTCAGAATAATGGCATTGCCATTTCCTTCTTCTTCATTAGCTGTAGAGACACTATGGCCATCGATTCCATTCACCCCGATAAAGGCTTTAGAAACCTTGATTTCTTTCAAGAGTTTATTGGCAAATTGACCGACAAAGGTTTGTGTCTTTACCCGGTAGCGACCACCAACTAAGATCAAGTCATAATTCGGGAAATCCTTGAGCTTCTCAAAAATAGGCAGGGAGTTGGTGACGATGCTAATTTCTTTCCCTTCCAAATAATCTCCGATAAAGTCTGTTGTTGTACCAGAGCCAATAAAGACGGTATCCCCATTTTCGATCAAGTCCGCACATTTTTTGGCAATGGTTCGTTTCTCATCAATATTGATCAGATTTTTTTCACTGTGTGAAGCTTCTAATAAGCTATCTTTGACTTTTTTGTGGGCCCCACCATGTACACGAACTAAAAGACCTTGTTTTTCAAGATCGATCAGATCGCGACGAATAGTCATGTCTGTCACCCCAAAAAGTTCCTTGAGCTCTTTGACCGATACCACACTTTTTCGATCCAGTTCCTGAAGAATTTCAACATGTCTGCTATCTTTCATGGTACTACTTCCATTCCTACTATATTTGTCTCTATTATACTACTTTTTTCAAAAAACACAAATTCAAACATTATATTAACAAGAGTAAACATGATATTTTTAAATAAATAAAAGAAAAAAAGCCTTCCGTTAATCCGGAAAGCTTTGATTTATGCTATTTCTAGCTTCCTCACCTTTGGATCAAGGCTCGGGATAAAAAGGTTAAGGAAACCTTTTTATTTTGCGATTGGGTAAACAGAAACTTGTTTTTTATCGCGACCTTTACGTTCGAAGCGTACTACGCCTTCAACTTTTGCGAACAAAGTATCATCTCCACCACGTCCAACGTTCACACCTGGGTAGATGTGAGTACCGCGTTGACGGTAAAGGATAGATCCACCTGTTACAGTTTGTCCATCAGCTGCTTTAGCTCCAAGACGTTTTGCTTGTGAATCACGTCCGTTTGATGTAGAACCTCCACCTTTTTTGTGGGCGAAAAGTTGCAAGTTAGCAAGATTCAATTTCAACATAATTGTTTTCCTCCATGTTAGTTTTCTGTGATAACTCTTGTTTGGACGAACTCCGATGAGTTCTCCGATAAGTTTGCCATCCCTAAGAAAAATGATTCAAAGAATAGTTGGGTCATTTCTCTTTGATGAGGTGGAATATCTGTCGGGATCGTCACCCGCAGGAAGCCACCTTCTTCTTCGTTTAATTCTAGATCCGGTTCGTAGCCTGCAAATTTCTCAACAGAGTTGACAAAGTTAATGGCTAGAGTCGAAACCGATGCACACACGACATCAAAGCCGTATTCACCGCTTCCAGCGTGCCCAGTGATTTCTGCACTCCTCAGCTCGCCATCTTCGGCTCGTTCAAAGACTGCTTGTATCATGTGTTCTCCTAAAATTAAGCGTTGATAGCGTTGATGACAACTTTAGTGTAAGGTTGACGGTGACCTTGTTTACGGTGGCTACCTTTTTTAGGTTTGTACTTGTAAGTAACAACTTTCTTTTGTTTTCCTTGTTTTTCAACAGTTCCAACAACAGTAGCTCCTGAAACAAGTGGAGTTCCGACAACAGTGTTTTCACCACCAACAAGAACAACTTCGTTAAATGTAACTTCTTGACCAGCTTCAACGTTCAATTTTTCAACGTAGATAGCTTGACCAACTTCAACTTTAACTTGTTTTCCGCCAGTTTTAATGATTGCGTATGTGCTCATTATGCACCTCCTATGTATTTTTGGGTTTCCCCGTATTTTTGTGAAGACTCGCCTAGCATCGTGGGACGAACCACTTACTCTCATGGAAATGAGCGACGATGTTCGAGCGGTTGCACAGGCATGTGCATAGTCAACTCTCTTAGTATATCACTTCTATCAGACAAAGACAAGTATTTTTGCGCTTTGAAAACGAATTTCTTTTTTAAAAGCGATGATTTTATATCTTTTATGTTAAGATTGCTTGTCAGTCCGACTTCTTCATCTACTTATCCTTAAATTTAAAGTCATTGAAACTCATTTTTGCTTTTGAAGAATCGTTCATGCTCTTCATTTTTTCTTCTTGTTCCTTGGTGATTTTGATAGGAATGGCTGCAGCCGTATTGGGTTTCAATACACCAGATTCGCTCACTTCATAGTCCACTGTGACATCTTTGAATAGTGGCTCCCCATCATATTCCAAATTCAGAAAAAAGGATCCATCACGATCGATGGTTGTGGTGGTACGATTCACGATAAAGAACAAGGCGAAGCGATTTTCCTCATTTCCAAAGGTATAGCCTGGGAAAAAGACAAATAATTTTCCAGGTTCTCCAAGCGTTGGATGTTCCTTGATAAATTTCTCAGATGCTTCCAAGACTTCGTTGTCCTGATCTTTGTACTGGTCGGCTCTGACAAATGTGAGCGGTTCTTTTTTACTGCTGGTTGACTGGCTGGTCTTTTCTTCTTTTTTCGGGCCAGTAAATGATACTTTGACACAGCCTGTCAACAGAAGCAAACTTGTCATTAAAACGATAATTTTTTTCATCTTGTCTCCTTTAAGTTGGTTAGAAAAAGAGGCTGGATACTCCCAGTCTCTCCTATAGCAAATCCTCGATCAGGTCATCGACCTCATCTTTTTCTGCTTTTGGTGTGATCTCTGTTACGATGATACCTGCTACCGCACGCTCAACCAAAGCTTCCACATCCATCCGTTGCTCATACTGCTCTGCATTTTTGAGTTTTGGATTGGTCTTTGGACGATCTGGTGCAAAGATGGTACAACAATCTTCGAATGGCTGGATAGAAATTTCAAAGGTATCAATGGCTTGAGCAATATCGATGATTTCCAATTTGTCCATGGTCACCACCGGACGGATAACCGGCGTATTGGTCACTGCATTGATGGCATGCATACTCTCTAAGGTTTGGCTAGCCACTTGTCCCAAGCTTTCACCATTGATAATCACCAAACCACCACGAACCTCGCGAATGCGGTCTGTAATGCGCATCATAAAGCGACGGGTCAAAGTCATGAGGTAAGCTTCTGGCGCTTTTGCCTTGATTTCCTCTTGGATCTCTGTGAAGGGTACCTCGATAAATTGGATGTTGCCCCCAAACTTGGTCAACTTCCGTGTTAAATCATGAGCTTTTTTAAGAGCTCCTGGGCTGGTATATGGTGGGCTAGCAAAGTGTACTGCCTCGATATCCACTCCACGCTTCAAGGCTAGGTAACCAGCTACTGGAGAGTCAATCCCACCAGAAAGCATGAGCATGCCCTTGCCAGATGTACCAACAGGAAGGCCACCAGCTCCCTTAATAGTTTCATAAGAAATATAGGCTGCTTCTTCCCGAATTTCAACTTGCAAGTTGATATCTGGTTTTTTCATCTGAGCTCGGATGGTTGGGATCGCTTCAAAGACCGCACCTCCCAAGGTTTGGTTGAGCTCGCGACTATCGAGTTCAAAGGTATGGTCACTGCGTTTACTTGAGATTTTAAAGGTCAAGCCTTCCTTGTAAATCTCCTTCATGATCTCTTGCACCGCCACTTTTAAGGCCGGAACAGATTTTTCAATCTTGTAAACAGGTGAAAAATTTTGGATTCCAAAAACCTGCTTGAGGGATTCTGCTACTGGCTCATAATCCGTCCCATGCAGATAAGCATGCGCCCGATCGCGGTCGGCTGTCACTTTGACAGCTGGATAGATAGATAAAACATCTTGGATATTATTGCGAAGTTTATTGATGAAACGCATGCGGTTCTTTCCTTTAGTAGAAAGCTCTCCATAGCGAATCATAATTTCTGAATAGGTTAAGGTCATGTTGATTTCCTTCTAAAATTAACGTACTTTTCGTGTTTGTTCGTAAATCAGTTTGAACTTGGTCAAGAATTGCTCGACTTGGCTCATGTCATTTTCAAGATCGAGACTCAAGCGGACAGCTGTCTGTGCGATACTCTTGTCCACTCCCATGGCAATCAAGGTTCCAGCTGGCTTACCTGCTTTGGACGAGCAGGCACTAGTGGTCGAGATGTAAATATCAAACTCTTCAAAGGCATGGACCACTACTTCACCACGAACTCCCTTGATCCCGAAAGTCAAGATGTGAGGCGCAAAATGATCCTCACCAGAAAAGATGGTGACATCTGGATAGTTGGCCAATTCTTTGCGGATAACTTCTTTCATCTGCTGGGTCTTGCTGGCAAAAGCTTCTTGGTTTTCCATGGCTAAGCGTAGGGCTTTTGCTATTGCTGCGATACCTGCCACGTTCTCCGTTGTCGAGCGCATTTCTTTTTCTTGACCACCTCCGGTTAAGAGAGGGGTGATCTTTTTGCCTTCTTTGATGTAGACAAAGCCGACTCCGCGAAGTCCATGGAATTTGTGACTAGAGAAGGTCGCGAAGTCCACGCGCTCTGGTAGATAGACCTCTGTAGCTACCTTTGCCAAGGCTTGAACCGCATCGACATGGAAACTAATCGTTGGACGATCTTCTAGGAGAGCCGCAATTTCATGGATGGGCTGGATGGAGCCAATCTCATTGTTGACGGCCATGATAGAGACCAATGTCGTATCCGGACGGAGAAGACTAGCCAAGGCATCCACTTTGACAAAGCCACGCGCATCCACTGGAGCATAATCCACTTCGAATCCCTGCGTCATTAACCAAGCAGCGGACTCCTTGATAGCGGGATGCTCGATGTCAGAGACAATGATATGCTTGCCATAAGGAGCTTTCTCAAAGGCAACACCCTTGAGGATCCAGTTGTCTCCTTCCGTCCCACCAGACGTGAAGTAAATTTCATCAGCTTTCTTGCCAATTAGCTCCGCAATTTGTTTCCGAGAAGCTTCCAAAATACGAGTAGCTTGACTACCTAGATTGTGCAAACTAGAAGGGTTGCCCCAGATTCGAGTCGCTACTTCTGTATAAGTTGCAAGGGCTTCTGGATAGGGTTTAGTCGTTGCTGAATTGTCAAAATAGATCATGTCCTACGCATCCATCACTTTCTTTTTACGTAACTTCTATTTTATCATTTCTAACCGCTTGGGACAAGGATTTGATAAAGAGAGATGCGGCAAAATCACTCTATAAAATTCAGTTCTTTTTAGACATTTTTCAGAAAATGACTTATAATAGGAAAGTGTTAAAAAACAATTTTTGATAGAAAGAGAATGAACATGTCACAATATTCAAGAAGTAACAAAAACCAAAAACCTGAGGAAAAAGCAGATACAAGGCCATCTCGTGGTGAGAAAGTCAAACAAGGTTTGTCCGTATTTCAAACCGTTGTAGCTACGATTGCCAGTCTCCTAGGGATTATCGTCACTTCCTTTACCATCATGAGCCTGCTCAATAAAGATAATCAAAAGACAGAAGACAAACCCTCTAGTAGCACCAGCGTCGTCGTAGTTCATGATAAGGGATCTGACTCAAGCGCTACCAATACAGATACCAACACCAATACGCAAACCAATTCAAGCAATACAGAAACAAGTTCACAAAAAGAAACCGATAGCTCATCTGCTACACAAACCAGTTCATCTGCTGCACAAGACCAAGGCTCCACAGCAACAGACAGTGGCGCAGATACAGCACCATCTGGAACCAACTAAAAAAACAGTAAGGACAACCTTACTGATTTTTTTATCTTTCGATTCCAGCTTTTTCTGATTTTTATAGAAAGCATCTATCTCATTGGCATACTCCCATTTGAGCTTTGAACGCTCTTCCTGGATTTGATCCAATTGTTCATATGGAAATTTTTGGGGCCTATCACGATAAGTTGATTCAGCTAATGAAGCATATAGATTATCAAAACTTTTTAAATTCCAATTACTCAAATAATCTTCCCCCTATATCAATGTCGGATCCTATATACATCTCATCTAGATTCAATGTATTGTCATCATTAATTGGGATATCTACTCCCCAACCCGATTCTTCAATATTATTTATACGTCCATAAACACTCATATAATATTCAGGAGTTGTCAGTCCACCATCACCCCATTGTGTCTGATCCCAATCAATCTGAACGGATTCAACTTTTGAATTTTGTGCTTTAACTAAATCAATAACCTTCTGTTCGTGTTCTTTTAGATAGTCCAGTTGTTTTTTCTTTATAGTTTCTTCATCTTCCTTTAGGTCTTTCGTAGATGAAGTAGCAATCGTTTTTCCTTGTTTTGTATCATCTTTCTGTTTCACGGTACATCCACTTACAATAAGCAGTGCTGCAATTGAAGCAATTGTTAGCATAATTTTTCGACTTTTCATAAGTCCCCCTATCATTCTGTACAGATTATTCTCTATAATTGGAAACTGGATAAATGTTATTCCGATATTCTAGCATTTATAGTTTGGAAATCAAGTTATCTCACTACATAGAGCCTTTTAAAACATGAGTTAATGATTTCTTTACTTTTAATCATCAAATCTTTGAATTAAAGATCTATGATGTAAGTGACAATTTGCACTATTGCTCTATTTCAAACTCATAGCACATTTTTTCCTATCCTTTAAATTCCAATTACTCAAATAATCTCCCCCCTATTCTAATGTCGGATCCTAGATACATCTCATCTAAATTTAATGTATTGTCCTCATTAATTGGGATATCTACTCCCCAACTCGATTCTTCAATATTATTTATACCTCCATAAACATTCATATAATATTCAGGAGTTGTCAGTCCACCATCACTCCATTGTGTCTGATCCCAATCAATCTGAACGGATTCAACTTTTGAATTTTGTGCTTTGACTAAATCAATAACCTTCTGTTCGTGTTCTTTTAGGTAGTCCAGTTGTTCTTTTTTTATGTCTCCTTCTGGTTTTTGTACGACTTTCTTTGAAGATAGGGTCGTTATCTTTTGTTCGGGTCTTTTGGTCAGTGGCATGATTTTTCCTCCAAGAAAAACCAGTCCTAGGATCGGTAACAAAATGATCAAAAATAGTTCCATTTGTCTCTTCATTCAATTCCCTCCAATCTACACACTTCGAATTGATCTATCAACTGAGTCACTCGAAAATTTCTTAATCTATGCTTAAGTTCTGTCCCAGAGACATCGTCTTTAAATTAATCTTTCCATCTTCCACAACCAAATCAACTCGCCAACTCGATTCAGGATTTTGATTAAATCCGCCAAAAATGAGAATCATCTCGTCACCACCTTGAGGTGTTCCATTTCCTGCCACGCCCCACTGAGTTTCATCCCAATATATTTGAACGGATTCGACTTTCGGATTTTGGGCTTTCACAAAATCAACAATTTCTTTTTCGTGTTCTTTCAGATAGGCGAGCTGCTTTTTCTTTATAGTTTCTTCATCTTCTTTTAGGTCTTTCGTTGATGAAGCAGCAATCGTTTTTCCTTGTTTTGTATCACCTTTATGCTTCACGGTACATCCTCCTATACTTAGGAGCGCTAAAATTGAAGCAACTATCATCATGATTTTTCGACTTTTCATAAGTCCCCCTATCATTCTGTACAGATTATTCTCTAAAATTTCCACCTGTCATTTCTGGAGCTATTTCGAACTCATAGATCAAGTATTGTTGGTTTCCTTTCCTCTTAATAGGAAGAATGATCTGTTGATTTAATTAAGGAAAATTCGAACCAGAAATTGAGTCAATTGAAATTGGATTCTCAACATTTGGTTTTGGGACAATAAAAAATGAATAACCATTAAGTTCCTTATCATTTGCCCCATAGACCTTTAAACGAATGTCAAACCCAGATTCCGTAAAAGAACCACTATCTCCTACTTTCACGCTATCCCAATCATACTTGACTCGAACAACTTCTGGATCATTCAACTTTATGTAGTTCGTAATTTCGGACTCGTGTTTTTTTAAAAAGTCGACTTGCCTTTGTTTGAGCACTTCTGTATCTTCTTTGGTGGAGGAAGAGGTTGCAGTTTGTGCTTGTTTCGTATGAGCTTTTTGATTTACACTACAACCTCCAATGCTTGTGAAAATAAGCATTAAAGCCATTAACTTAAGGGTACATTTCATTTTTCTTTTCATTTTCCTCCTAACACTAATCCTTCTATTTACTTAGGAAAAAATTTTCCAGCCACCATTTTCCTCGATATAAATATCATTAAGCATCCCCATTTTTTTGATAGTTGGTATGCTATTTTGATCTTCTAGGTAAAAATCAACGGAGAATTTTGTGTTTTCTAATTGATTAATCTGACCAGAAATAGATAAATTGTAACCACCACCCTGAGGCGTTCCATTCCCAGACTCTTCAATTACCATACTATTCCAATCAATCTGGACGGATTCGATTTTCGGACTTTGAGCTTTCACAAAATCAACAATTTCTTTTTCATGTTCTTTCAAATAGGCGAGCTGTTTTTGTTTAATGGCTTCTTTGTCTTCCTTTGTGGTTGAAGACGTGACAGTTTGCGCTTGTCTGCTCTTTTCACGTTCTTGCTTCACACATCCTACTAGACATCCAATTGTTAAAATGAAAGCAAGTGCAATCATCAGATTGTTTATTTGTTTTTTCATAATTTTATTTCGTTTAAAAGCGATTCCTCTATTGCATCTCTCATTGTCTAACGGACGGATCATTTCTTTTCTACCCGATACAAACTATCAGAACCAATTGAATCTATTTTAGGCATCTTATTTTCGTCTAACGTAAAATTCAGGCTAAAATTTGTTAGATCACTTCCATTGGCATAACCATAAACTAATAGTATTTCGTCACCTCCCTGAGGTGTTCCATTACCTCCTACAACTGTTTTAATACTGTCCCAGTCATAAGACACCTGATGAATATTGGCATTATGTGCTTTCACATAGGCCGTCATTTCTTGCTCGTGTTCTTTCAGATAGGCGAGCTGTTTTTGTTTAATGGCTTTTTTATCTTCTTTGGTTGATGAAGAAGCGATGTGATTTATTGGTTTCGTCTGTTCTTTTGGCTTTCCAACACACCCTCCAAAACTTAAAAATCCCACAATGGCAGCAACTGTTACCATGATTTGTCTTGTTTCTAATCTCATAGCTTTTCCTTGTCCCAATTACTCAAATACTTCTCCTCCAACACCAAAACCATTGCTTAACATCATAGTTTTTAGATCAGGCATTTCATTATGAATCTCAATTGTGACATTCCAACCAGAATTTTCAATATGATTAAAGCCACCATACAACTCGATGATCTCGCCACCTCCTTGAGGAGTTCCGTTGCCTGCTTCGCCCCATCGAATATCACTCCAATTAACCTGAATGGATGCTATTTTAGAATTTTTTGACTTTACAAAATCAACAATTTCTTTTTCATGTTCTTTCAAATAGGCAATTTGTTTTTGCTTCGTCGCTTCTTTATCTTCCTTGGTTGTCGAAGGGGTTACAATGGGTGCTTGTTTCGTTTGCTCTTTTGATTTTATGGTACATCCTCCTATACTTGCAAGGAGAGCTAATGTAGTGATTAATTTAAACGCCGTTTGTTTTATCATGTGCTATCTTTTTCTAAAACAGTTCTTTTTCAAAATGCATTGTACTTACTTAGGAAATAGGCTTTCCGTCAATCGTAGGTTCATGAAGCATAAACATTTCTCGCATGTTAATTGATTGATCATCATTAATTGGAATATCCACTCCCCATCCTGAGTTCTCGATATGATTAATGCGCCCAAAAACATTCATATAATATTCGGGAGTTGTAAGTCCACCATCACTCTTCTGAGTTTCATCCCAATCAATCTGAACTGACTCAATTTTAGGATTTTGAGACTTCACAAAATCGACGATTTCTTGCTCGTGCTCTTTGAGATAAGCGAGCTGCTTTTGTTTTATGGCTTCTTTGTCTTCTTTGGTTGATGAAGAGGTGACAGTTTGCGCTTGTTTTGTTTGTTCCTCTTGTTTTACGCAACCTCCCATACTCATAAAAATAGCTATCGTAGTGATTAATTTAAATATCGTTCGTTTTTCCATTGGGTAACTTTCTCTACAACAGTTCATTTTCAAACCGTTTTTCAGTTCCATTAGTCAATAGGCTCACCATCAATACTGATGTAATCGCCCATCGTCATATTTTTAAGATTTACAGTCCCATCTTCATTCATGGGAATATCCACTCCCCATCCTGAGTTCTCAATATGATTAATCCGACCAAAAACATTTATATAATATTCGGGAGTTGTAAGCCCACCATCACTCCATTGTGTCTGATCCCAATCGATCTGTACGGATTCAACTTTCGGATTTTGAGCTTTCACAAAATCGCCGATTTCTTTTTCATGTTTTTTCAAATAGGCTACTTGTTCTTTTTTTATCTCTTCTTCTGATTTTTGAATGACTTTCTTTGAAGAAGTGGTTGTTATCTTCTGCTCCGGTCTTTTGGTCAGGGTCATGATTTTTCCTCCTAGAAAAACAATTCCTAGGATCGGTAACAGAATAATCAAAAATAGTTCCGGTCGTCTCTTCATCTCTTCTTCTCCAATCATTTCTTTCGTACTGAATGAGCCAGTCTCTTTCCTAACTATTATAGCATCTTTCATTTGAATCTCAATCTAACTCACTAGTTAGAGCTTTTCAAAAGCAATCAAAAAGGAACCCGAAGGTTCCTTTTGTATTATTTCCGATACATCTTGACCTGAAGGTAAAGATCGTTATAGACTCCAAGCAATTTCTTGCCTAATTGTTGATAGACTTCCAAATGGTCCAGTGTTTCATCGCTTGGATAGAAGGATTGGTCATCTTGGATTTCTTTTGGTAACATGGCTTTGGCTTTTTTATTTGGCGTTGAGTAGCCGACATAAAGAGCATTTTTCAAAGCATTTTTAGGACGAAGCATGAAGTTAATAAAGGCATATGCTGCTTCTTTATTTTTCACGGTTTTTGGAATGACAATGTTATCAAACCAAAGGTTGCTGGCTTCAGTTGGGACGACATAGCGAAGATCCTTATTGGCTTCGAGCATTTGGCTGGCTTCTCCTGAGAAGGTAACCCCAATAGCCGCATTGTTTTGGATCATATAGCCTTTCATCTCATCAGCCACCAAAGCTTTGATGTTTGGCGTCAAGGTGTAGAGTTTATCTACTGCCTCTTGCAATTTCTTTGGATCCTTTTCATTGAGGCTATAGCCCAAGGTATTGAGACCAATTCCCATGACCTCACGCGCACCATCGTACATCATGATGTCATTTCTGTACTCTTCACGCCAGAGATCTGACCAATGTTCAGGAGCTTTTTTGACCATCTTGGTATTGTAGATAATCCCCAAGGTCCCCCAGAAATAAGGTACTGAATATTGGTTGCCCGGATCAAACGATTGGTTCAACAGTTTTGGATCAATGTTTTCCATCCCTTTGATCTTGGATTGGTCCAACTTTTCAACCAGATGCTCATCCATCATCTTAGCAATCATGTATTCACTAGGAATCGCAATATCGTAAGTGGTTCCACCTTGCTTGATCTTAGTGTACATGGCTTCGTTGGAATCAAAGGTATCATATTGCACCTGAATTCCTGTTTCTTTGGTAAATTCCTCGAGCAATTCTGGATCGATATAATCTCCCCAGTTGTAGATGACCAACTTGTCACTATTCTTGGTATTCATGCTCGCTTCGATCTGGTGGCTAATTCCCCAGAGGACCAGAATGACAAGGACAATCCCAGTTAGGAATGAATAAAGTTTTTTCATGCTGCTTCCTCCTTTTCACGGGTGATAAAGTAATAACCGATGACCAAGAGCACACTAAAGAGAAAGACAAGGGCGGACAAGGCATTGATACTGAGGGAAATTCCTTGACGCGCACGGGAGTAGATCTCTACAGACAAGGTTGTAAAGCCATTTCCGGTTACAAAGAAGGTCACGGCAAAGTCATCAAGCGAATAGGTAAAAGCCATAAAGTAGCCCGCGATAATGGCTGGTGTCAGATACGGCAACATGATCTCTTTGAGCATTTGCACTTGAGTAGCTCCCAAGTCATAGGCAGCATTGACCATATCCCGGTTCATTTCCTTGAGACGTGGCAAGACCATCAAGACCACAATGGGAATCGAGAAGGCTACGTGGCTAGCCAGAACAGATAGGAAACCTAGCTGGTACTTCACCGTCGTAAAGAGAATCAAGAAGCTGGCCCCGATCATAACGTCTGGCGCTACCATGAGAATGTTGTTGATGGAGAGCAATGGTCCTTCTAACTTCTTCTTCGATTGGTAGATATAAATGGCTCCAAAGGTTCCGATCACCGTCGCAATCAAGGCTGACAAGAAGGCCAAGAGGAAGGTCTCTGACAAGATCAGCATCAGGCGACTATCTGCGAACAATTCATTGAAATGCTCAAACGTGAAGCCCGTGAAGGCATTCATATCTCCCCCTTTATTGAAGGCATAAAAGATCAAATAAAAGATAGGAAGATAGAGGATCAGAAAGACGAAACCTAGATAGAAATGAGATACTTTTTTCATCGTTCTCTCCTTTCTCTAGTTGCCCACATGGTAAAGAGCATAGCAAGGATCAGAACAACTCCGATGGTAGAACCCATTCCCCAGTTTTGTGTTGTTAGGAAGTGCTGTTCAATCGCAGTCCCTAGGGTAATGACGCGGTTTCCACCGATCATCCGTGTCAACATGAAGAGACTCAGACTAGGAATAAAGACAGACTGCACACCTGAGCGGACTCCATTCATGGACAAGGGGAAGACCACATGACGGAAGGTGTCCCAACGATTGGCTCCCAAATCATAGCTGGCATTGATCAAGTTTGGATCTAAGTCATCTAAGACATTAAAGATCGGCAAAATCATAAATGGCAATTCGATGTAGCTAGCTACAAAGATAAAGGAGAAATCGGTAAAGAGGATCTGCTGGGGAGCGACTCCGAGAAAGCTTAAAAAGCTATTAATAGAGCCGTCTTGCCCAAAGATTCCGATAAAGGCATAGGCCTTGAGCAAGAGATTGACCCAGGTTGGCAAGACGATCAACATCAACCACAACTGCCGGTGTTTGAGCAGCGTCAAAAAGTAAGCAGTCGGGTAGGAGATCAAGAGCGTCACCAAGGTGACGATTCCGGCATAAAGGACCGAATTAAAGCTCATCTTTAAATAGGTCAGATTTTGCGAAGTAAAGAACTCTTTGTAGTTTTCAAGTGAAAACTGCCCTTCAACGTTAAAAAAGGATTGAAAGATAATCATGACTACAGGAGCCAAGACAAAGAGAAAAATCCACAAGAAATAGGGGAGGATAAATAGATTAGAGGTTGTTTTCTTCATCTCTCTCCTCCTCAATGGCATTAATCAAACCAGCTTCTTGCTCTTCCACTTCAACGTACTCTTCGATCCGCGCATCGAATTCTTCTTCGGTTTCATTGAGACGCATAACGTGGATGTCTTCTGGTTCAAAGTCTAGCCCGATGACTTCTCCCACGATGGCCTTACGAGTGGAGTGAATCATCCACTCATTTCCCAAATCATCATAGGCAATGATCTCGTAATGCACTCCACGGAAGAGCTGGGTGTCCACCTTCACTTGGAGCTTGCCTTCTTCAGGAAGAGTAATTTGCAAGTCTTCTGGACGAATGACGACTTCAACTGGTTCATTTGGACGCATCCCCCCGTCGACCGCTTCAAAGCGTTTGCCATTGAACTCAACCAAGTAGTCCTCGATCATGCGACCATCTAGGATGTTGGACTCCCCGATAAAAGTCGCTACAAAGTGGTTGATCGGTTCATCATAGATATCAACCGGTGTACCAGATTGGACGATCTCTCCTTCATTCATGACAAAGATCCAGTCACTCATGGCAAGGGCTTCTTCTTGGTCGTGGGTAACAAAGACAAAGGTAATGCCCAAGCGTTGTTGCAATTCTCGCAACTCATACTGCATGTCTGTTCGAAGTTTCAAGTCAAGTGCAGACAAGGGCTCATCTAAAAGGACCACTCGTGGTTCATTGATAATAGCCCGTGCAATAGCTACCCGCTGGCGTTGACCACCCGATAATTTTTGGATCGAGCGTTTTTCAAATCCTGCTAACTGGACCATTTTCAAGACTTCTGAAACCCGGCGTTCAATCTCAGCCTTGTCCACCTTTTTCAAACGAAGGGGAAAAGCCACATTTTCAAAGACCGTCATATGCGGAAACAGGGCATAGGACTGAAAGACGGTGTGGACATCTCGCTTGTTGGTAGGGACATCATTGATCCGTTCCCCATCAAGGTAGACATCTCCAGAGCTAGCATCTAAAAGACCGGCAATGATATTAAGGATAGTTGATTTTCCTGATCCAGATGCACCGAGCAGGGTATAGAACTTCCCTTCTTCCAATTCAAAATTGATATCCTTTAGGACAACGGTTCCGCTATCTTCAAAGACCTTTGTAACATTTTTAAACTCAATAATTGGTTTTTTCAATTCACATAAATTCCTTCTTTACTACGATTACCAAACTGCTTTTCAAACGAAAACGCAGCGGCTGACAGGAAGACCTGTCAGACCACCAATACCTCTCGGGGACTTACTAGACTGCCCCACCTATTTACGGTATCGATAGGCACTCACCCCCTTTCCGACTGATGCTATCGATGTTTACACTATCAATTGTTCTTCAATACTAACGTTCTTAGGCTTGGCCGATAATGCGAACTTCTGGTTCTAAACGGACGCCTGAGTGAGCTTCTACTGCCTCAATGACATGGGCGATCAGGTCTTCGTAGTCCTTGGCTGTTCCATTGTCCACATTGACCATAAAGCCAGCATGCTTTTCAGAAACTTCCACACCACCAATTCGATAGCCTTTCAGACCTGCTTCGCTGATCAATTGACCTGCAAAATGACCGACAGGACGCTTAAAGACTGAGCCACAAGAAGGGTATTCAAGGGGTTGTTTCAACTGACGAAGATGGGTCAAACGCTCCATCTCCTGTTTGATTTGCTCGTGATTGCCTGGAGACAAAGCAAATTTGGCAGAGATGACGACAGCCCCTGTCTCTTGAATCTTAGAATGACGGTAACCGAAAGCTAGTTCACTCGCTGACAGAGTTTCGATTTCCCCGTCTTTGGTCAAGACCTTACAGGATACAAGGACATGAGCAATCTCTCCTCCATAGGCTCCTGCATTCATAAAGACAGCACCACCAACACTGCCTGGAATGCCACTAGCAAACTCAAGACCTTTCAAACTATGATACAGGGCTACATGAGTCGTTTCGATGAGTTTTGCCCCTGCTTCTGCTTCGACCACATAACCATCCACACTGATATCTCGCAAGCGATCAAACATAATGACAAATCCCGGTATGCCCCCATCTCGGACAATAATATTCGAAGAATTCCCCAGGACCATCCATGGAATTTGTTCTTGGTTTGCAAATTGGACGATGCGTTTTAATTCGTATTGGTTGCGAGGAAAGGCTAAAAACTCAGCATTCCCCCCTACCTTTGTATAGGTATAATGTTTTAATGGTTCTTGAAAACGGATATCAATCCCTTCAAGAATTTGATTCATTTCTTCAATCATCTTTCTGTCTGTTCTCTCTCTATATAAAATACAAACTATTATACCAAATTTTCGACTATTTTTCGACCCTAAAAAACAAAAGAAGGCCCATAGTATTCAGGCCTTCCTTTTACCATTTATTATGCAATTTTACGAGCGATAGCACGATTCTTTTGTCCATCCAGAGCTGATTTGACCGAAATCCAAGCACCACCAAGAGTAAAGACAGCTAAGAGTGCTAGATTCAAGTAAAATTTATCAGGGACATCCCCTGAGAATGTCGCTTCATTGAGAAGCGTCCAGGACATATCAAATGGCAAATCCAGTTCACTCATAAGCGCCAAAGTATAATCTAATTGGTTGACCAAAAAGACGGTCAAGACCATCAAAATAGCTGAAACTACCACACCTTTTTTAGTCAATTTCTTACCAAGGATCTCATAACCTTTGATAGTACAATAACCGAGGGCAGCACCTGCCAAAACAGATACATAGCCAAGCCGTGCTACCAAGAGGGCAACGGCTCCACCGATGATCACACCGATCACAGCCCCTACAATCCCTAAAAGGAAGTTTTCTTCCCGCGCTTCATAAGCCTCCACCGTGTCTTGCACTTCGGATTGGTAAGCTCTAAAGGTTGCATCGTCGATTAAGAAGATCGCATCTCCAATTTGATACAGACCGATTGGTCCTTCCTCACCCGTTTCCGCATTCACTTGCACGAATTGGTGGTTGAGTAAGAAATCAACAATATCTTGTATAGCTGTCCATAAGGTTTCGACAGCCTTCCCTTTGGTCATTCCGCCTTTGACGACGATAGAGGTCAAGTAACCATCAAAAGAGATGGCATTAATGGCTTTTGATTGTTCTTTTAATTCGTTCCAAAGAATCTCACCGTCTTCGATCAAGTCTCCTTCGGAACCTTGTTTCACACTGAGTGAAATGGTAAATACATTCTTGGTTTGAGCACCTTCGATGACTAACAAGAAGCCTTCACGCTCCCCGTACATCACACGAGCTTCGCCATCAAATTGCAGCCCAAGATCGGTAGCAATACTATATAAATATTCTGGTTTCATGTTTCCCCCTAGATTTTCGGGAAAGCTTGAGCTTTTCCCCGTACAGTTCCCATTCTACCATAGAAGAAGCAAAAAGGACATATACATTCGTATACATCCTTCTTTCATTTGTGTTACATTGAGGTTTATTTCTCAACACGAACGCCAAATGTGTCGATTTTAAGTTGGAAAATCTGACCATCTAGCCCGAGTTCTTCGAGAGCTGCGACAAAGGCTGCTGTATGCTCTGGCGCTAAGAGGTTCATGATCGTTGGGCCTGCTCCTGACAGATAGGTAGCGTAAGCCCCATGCGCATGCGCTACTTCTTTGACCTGAGGGAACTCTTTGACAAGAGATTGACGGTAGCGTTCGTGGAAATGATCTGACTCGATGGAGCGACCAGCCGTCAGCAAATCTCCCTTGAGGAGAGCTGCGATAGCGACATTGGCTACGCTACTAGCTGCAACAGCTTCCTTATAAGACCATTCTTTCGGTAGGACATTGCGGCTATCGCTGGTCTTCAATTGGTAGCTCGGTACAAAGGCCACCAGGTCACAGCTTGGGAAGTCAGCCGTGACATATTGGACATCTTCACCGATGTAGCTAGCGATGACCATATTTCCAAAGATAGCCGGAGCTACATTATCCGGATGACCTTCGATCTCGGTCGCGATGCGTAATTTCTCAGCATCTGATAGCTGGAGATTGGCTAGTTGATTGGCCAATTCAATCCCTGCTACAATGACAGAACTAGAAGAACCAAGACCACGCGCCAAAGGCACTTCACTGGTCATCTTGATATGATGTGGTTGAATAGCTGGGGCAATCGACAGGGCTGTTGAGAGTAAGAGGTTTTTCTCGTCTGTCGGAATCCCTGCTCCTAGATCATGCTCAATCAACCAAGCATCTGCTGGTTCAAGCACTTCAATGGTCAAATAACGAGTCACGGCAATCCCAACAGAATCAAATCCGGGCCCTACATTGGCACTGGTTGCTGGAACAATAATCTTCATGCTTATTCTCCCAAGACCTTAAAGGTATTCAAGAGTTCGAAATTCGGCTCTGAATCCAGTTTTTCAACCAAGTTCTTGAATTGGGTTTGATTGACTTGGTGGGTGATGATGACCACACTTGCATAGTGACCATCAGAGTCTTCTTGGAGGATTTGCTTGAAGGAAGCTCCTTCTGCATTAAAGATCTCCGCGAGACGCAAGATTTGACCAGTCGCATCTGGTGCCTTGATTGAGAAGTAATAATTGTTCTTCACATCTTCAGGCTTAGCCAATTGAAGAGGACGACTGTATTCATTGAAGGCTTTACCGATCGTTCCTTCTTTTAGACGACGGACAATGCGAACGAGGTCGGCAACGACACTTGTCGCAGTTGGTTTTTGACCAGCACCTGGTCCATAGTACATAGACTCACCAATCCCGATGGATTCCACATAGACCGCATTCATGACGTCATTCACACCAGCAAGTGGGTGTTGTTTTGGAAGGAAGGTTGGTGTCACCTCTGCTGCAATCCCTGATTGCGTTTCAACGATCGAGCCGACCAGTTTGATCACATAACCAAGGCTTTGAGCGACAGAGACATCTTGTGGAGTGATCTGGCTGATCCCTTTGTGACCTACTTGGTCAAATTGGATGTTCATCCCAAAGGCAAATTGACTCAAGATCACCATCTTGTAGGCTGCATCAATCCCTTCGACGTCATTGGTTGGGTCACTTTCAGCGTAACCAAGGCGTTGCGCTTCTGCTAAAGCATCTTCATAAGTCCAGCCTTCTTCCACCATTTTGGTCATCATGAAGTTGGAGGTTCCATTGACTACACCGAGTACTTTGGTCACCTTGTCAGAAGCCAAAGAATTCACCAAGGTCCGAAGGATTGGGATCCCACCCGCTACAGCTGCTTCATAATAAAGAGCTACTTGGTGTTTTTGAGCAACCTCTAACAATTCACTTCCATGAACAGCTAGAAGGTCTTTGTTAGCAGAGACCACATGCTTACCTGCTTCAAGAGCACGGGTGATAAAGGTCTTCGCTGGCTCAATCCGGCCCATCAATTCAACCACGATGGCAATCTCTTTGTCTTCAATGATCTCATCGACATTGGTCACAAAGTTGTAGTCATGGCCAGCCGCTTGCAAGCTTTGCTTTTCCGCATCATCGCGAACCAAGACCTTGGCAATCTCGATTTCATCTTGAGCTGCCTGGGTAATTTTTTCATGGTTTTCTTTTAATAAAAATGGTACGCCACTAGCAACAGTACCAAAGCCTAGTAAGGCAATCTTAACAGACATCCTATTGACTCCTTGAATTTTCTATAGTAGCTCCATTATAACAAAATCTTGAGCGTTTGACAGCCAATTGCCTTAAAAAGTCTGAATTTTCATGACAGGATCAGCCTGTAGCAAGTTCTGGAAAAAAACATAGAATTTGTGGTACAATAAAGAAAACAATGAAAGCGGTGACACTATGAGTAAACGAAGAGTACCTAAAAAAATCAAAACCCTACTTGGAATCAATGCCTTCCTACTGGTCTGTATCTTTATTTGTAGCTTTCTTCTGATCAAGCGCATCACTCAACCCAGTGACGGAAATACAAGTGGCACTGCTGTGACACGTTCTCTCGAGGAGGATAGCTCCTCTATCGAGTGGACCCGAGTGAAAAAGCCGGTCAAACTGCCCATCCTCATGTACCACTCCGTGCACAATATGGCTGAGTCCGAAGCTGCCAATGCCAATCTAATTGTCGATCCAGAAACCTTTGAGAGCCAACTAAAGGCCCTGAAAAAAGCGGGTTACTACACATTGACACCAGAGGAAGCCTATCGCATCCTCGCTAAGAACGAAGTGCCCAAAGGAAAGAAATATGTCTGGCTGACCTTTGATGATGGCGTCGAGGATTTCTATACCATCGTCTATCCACTTCTTAAGAAATACAAGATGACGGCCACCAACAATATCATCACAGACTTTACCCAAAAGGAAAAAGAAAATGTCCTGACTTTTGACCAAATCAAAGAGATGAAACATGCTGGTTTGACCTTTGAAAGCCATACGGTCAATCATCCAGACCTAGCCAATTCCAGCCTTGAGACCCAAAAGAATGAGCTCGTCGCTTCTAAACGCCTGCTAGATAAGGTGCTGGATCAAAATACCAGCGTTATCGTCTACCCATCTGGTCGCTACAGCCAGGTCACGATCGACCAAGCCAAGAAAGCTGACTACAAACTAGGCCTCACCACTAAAAATGGACTCGCCAGCTCCGCTGATGGCCTCTATTCCCTCAAACGAGTTCGGATCCTTCCAACCACTACAGGAACGGATCTCCTAGCCATGATCCAAGAATAAAGAAAGACCCCTGTCTGAAATGATTTCAGACAGGGGTTCTTGTTAGAGTTCCTTCTCTAGTTCATTTAGAAAGGTGATTAAAAATTGATGGCGACTTTCTGCCATTTGTTTGGTAGTCTCCGTGTTCATTTCATCTTTTAAGAGGAACAACTTGTCATGGAAATGTTGGACGGTATCAGTAAGGGGTCTCCCTTTGTGGCCACCATAGGAAAAAGTTCGCGCAATTCCTACAGCTCCTATCGCATCCAGGCGGTCTGCATCCTGGACAATCTTGCCTTCTAACGTTTCTGGTTGTTTACCGCGATTTTTGCTGAAAGAAACAGCATTGATTACCCGACAAATCTGGTCGATTTGGTTTTTAGGAGTACCGATCTCTTCTAGAAACTTACGAGCATTCGCATTATTTTCTGTTTGAAACAATTTATCATCATCAGCATCGTGAAGAAGAGCAGACAAGCCCACTATCTCCAGATCACATGGCCCTTCTGCTTGTGCGATTCTCATAGCATTGGTATAGACGCGGAGGGTATGCTCCACATCATGGCCATCCGCTCGATCAGCAAATAAGGTTTTCACATACTGCTTAGCAGCAAAAATTCGTTCTTCGATCATCGTTCTTGTCCTTTGTCGTTTCTTACTTTAATCAATCTCATGATAGGCTTTACTTGCCTTTTCCAAATCGTAATATCGATCAAATTCTTCTTTAGTCTGTGTTGTATGGACTTGTCCATCTCTTGATAGCTCAGCTGGAGTCGTGACATCTTGATAGAGATTCACACCCTTCTTCATAAAGAGTTCAAATACAGCAATACTTTTTGCATATTGATCCGCAATATTCTGGGGTTTTATTTTCACTTTGTAATCCACCACTGGTGAAAAAAATAGCACATTACCTGAAAACATGAAGATCGATAAAAATAACAACAAAACTATATGAAGGATAAAGTTTGGGGCAATATTACTAAATATTGCACTAGATGAAAATACAACCAACCCAGCAAAAAAAGTTGGAGCCATCATTGATGATAATCGATGCTTTCTATCATTTGCGACGAGGTATATCTTTATCGGGTGGTTGCGATTCACAATGTTGGTCATCGGTTTCCGAATGCTTATCCATATACGAATCCCTATTACAAGGCTATATACTAGAAGCAAGATTCCCAGATTTAGCACATGCGAAGAAAAATAGAGATACTTTTCAATAGGAAAGGCTTTAGACAAAAGCATGGCAGTGGCACCCCCACCAAAAGCTGAAGCAAGACCTTTCTTCTGAGTATCTTTTTTATTGAGAGCTTTAGAAAGATCCGAAGGAGCTAGAGACTGCACTTCTTCCCTGGTTAAAGGATAGGCTAGATGAGGGATGAAGCTTAAAATCCATGGAAAGAAATAGCTGATGAGAAATGGACGATCGGCATCGACTAAATAAGACTCTCCGTCCATTTGTAAGATCCGGTAACGAAGATTCATTTTTGATAAGTGTTCAATTTTTGCTTTTTTAGCATGCAAAGTTCCTTCTAATTTTCTTTGTAAACAGATTGATCCTCATCCATTGCTTCCAGTCTATCAAATTCAATGTATTCTTTACGATATGCATATTCCATAGGAATACTACCTGACTCTATCCAAATACAAAGATAAGCCAACATGCCATTGATATAAAGAAAACAAGCTTCAGTTCCATCATGAGTATTCATATAGAATCCAAACATCATAAAGATCGGAATTAGAAAAAGATAAGCATGAAATTGTCGCTGCTTCTTTACATTTCGAAAGACAATCTTATACTTTGGACGATTGGGTGTGAGTCGTCTGGCAATTTCATTTCGAGATTTCCAAAGGATTCCCCTATAAATGACAAAAGCTACCAGAATTGAAATTAGAAATAACAAGATTTTTAAATAGAGATTCTGACTAATGCTATAATATCTAAAAATTCCAGCCCCTATTCTATATAGAGCCGAACTAAGTGCAACACTAATACTTATCGCTATCGAACGTCTACCTTCTGGAGCCATTTTAATCTTTTTGTCAAAGTTCCTATTTGAAGCCTCTAACTCTATGATATCCAACTTGAACTCCTTAGGAGCAAATCCCCAATAGTAACGTTTAGATGTCAACGAATTTGAATCTAAAACATACCTTTTTCCATTCATTTCAAGGATGCCAAAATAATAGACATCCAAGGCTTTAAAATTAACTTCCATTTATTTTATTCGATCACTTTCTGAATTGATGGTATTTGCCAATTATGTAACTCCTACGATATCACAAAACTTCTATTGTTCTTCTATGTTTTCAAGAACAATTTGACCTTGCTTATAGGGAAGAGCAATTGGGAAACTTCCAAGAGTAAACATGAAAAAGAATAAGGATACGATTCCATTGATTACCAAAAAAGCACCTTCAGTTCCATTATTTTCACCAAGGAAGAAAAGTAAACAAATGAAAATTACCCCGACTAAAGGATATACTCCTCCGTTACTTTTCTTAATAGTTTTAAAGGTAACTGTGTATTTACGGCTGTTTTTAGGAATCCATTTATCTGCTTTTTTATGGGCCACCTTTAATGAAATCAGAATGGCAAAATAAGAAATCAGCATTGAAATTGCAAAGAGCAATAACTTTAATAACACTTGCTCACTAAGATTGTTTTGAATAAAAAGCCGCTTTAGAACATCATAACCAACTTTGACAATTGGTTGGACAATGATGGCTGCCATTGTAGTACTGACAGGTGTTGTAGGCTTAATTTCGAAATGATTGTTATTCTTTTCGATCTCCACCATATCCACTGTAATCGTATCTGTTTTAATTCCCCAGTAGTAACTCTTAGGACTCATTGTACTCGTATCCATGATATACTTTTTCGATTCTTGATCTATCTGGACAATCTGAAAACAGGTCATATTTGAATTTTTAAATTTTAGTTCCATTTGTTTACTCATTTTTATTTTTAATATTTTCAACGTAACTTTTTCTTTTCATAATATTTCTTACCCTTTCTACTCTGGATGATTAGCAGACCAAACCTGCAGTTCATCGTAGGATTTTATTTGTGTTTTCTCACCAGTCTTTGGATCCGTCGCATAGACCTCTAACACATCCTGCCCCTTTGGTGCAAACCAATGAAGAACTGTATCAAACCACTCTTTGGTTGAGTACTGTTTAGGTCTCATATATAAACGAGCTAAATTCTTTATATCCTTAGCCATTTCTGGATAGTCTTGTGCAAAATTTGTATTGGAAATATCTATCTTTTCACGATCTTCTTTTGAAAGTAAGGTATCAATATAACCAGCTGTGAATTTCAAATGGTACTTCTCTTGCATAGCTTGTCGAATGTTATTATATACATTCCCCTTTGACAATTCCTGCTCAGCGACAGAAAAAGTTGATTTCCCATAATCCTCAAAATTTTCAAGATCTTCAATTTTTTGATTCGAAATATCAACTATGATTTTTCTACTATCATTATTTCCAACTTTATACAAAGTTACCGGTATGTAATCCTTGTTATCTGCATAATACTGACTGATATCGTACGCGCCTCGATACTCTTTTTTCCCTAATAATTGATATACTTCCGTCTTTTTACTTGGAAAGCCAGTAGCATTCAAATCATAAGAAATAATATTAAAATACTCATCTTTTGCAATTTTAGGTGAACCATTTTTCTCTCTATCAATCATACTTTGATTGATCTCTTTTTGATGGACATCCAAAACCGAAATATAATCTTGACCGAATGCTATCCCACCTATACCATCTTTTTGTACAATAAATACAAATTTATTATCATCAAAAAGATGAATTATAGGTTTCTCAGTTTTCGCATCTATATATTTCTGCTTGATTTCTTGCTGTCTCGTTTTTCCATGCTTTTGAACTTGCTTCCACATATAGAATGATCCTATACTTACTAAAAGGACTAGCACTCCTACTATTTTCTTTATCACTCGTTTCATTTCAACCTCCACGCTCGTAGTTAACTCCTACCATGATACCGAAATTTTGCGACTGGGGCAACTTCCTCACTAGTTGGAAATAGTTGCAAGAAAAAAACCACCTCTCGGTGGTGTTTACTTCTTCTTTTGT
Organism: Streptococcus parasanguinis; assembly: GCF_001069785.1. Classification (GTDB taxonomy): domain Bacteria; phylum Bacillota; class Bacilli; order Lactobacillales; family Streptococcaceae; genus Streptococcus; species Streptococcus parasanguinis_T. The sequence continues at coordinate 72,214 of NZ_JVSR01000110.1, read as the reverse complement.
GGGAAGAGGGGCAGACCTAGGGTTGCAATCTTCTCTGCGGGGATCTTCATGCCATCCTTGATCCATTTGGAGATGACAGAGACAATGGCTGAGCTCCAGAAGGAATTGAGGTAGCTGCCAGCGCCATTTGATGAGCTGCCATTTCGTTTTTCTAAAAAGTCATAGACTGCCTTGGTCAAGAGCCGTTCAAAATTGTAATCAATGGCCAGGCTGATAATCTTAGCTTCTTTCTTAACTTCCTTAAAAAGATAGACCCAGACTTGGTAGAGATCTGTCTTGAGGTTGTAGCCATCTAAAGACTTGGTAATTTTTGCGATACTAGATTGAAAGATAGACTCAAGAATCTCTTCTTTTGATCCATAATTGCGGTAAAAGGCCGCGCGAGAGACCCCAGCACGCTGAACCAGCTCAGAGATGGTGATCTTTTTCAGATCTTTTTTCTCCAATAGTTGCAGGAGAGAGATTTCGATGGATTCTCGTGTAATCGCATTGTTTTCTTGGTTAAATCGTTTGAGATTTTCCAAGGATTTCTCGGATATTTTTCTTTCTGCCATAACATTTACTTTCTATCTGTCTCACCTGATGTTATCTGCTTGGATAGCATGGTACTTCATGATATAATTGTAAAAGAAGACAAACTACTTGTCAATGTACATTTTTATACAATTATGAGGTATGAACTGATGAAATGGAAAATTATTGCGGATTCAGGCTGTGACTACCGCTCTTTGGACAATCTGGCACCGGATACGGAGTTTGTCAGTGTCCCATTGACCATCCAAGTGGGAGAGACTATCTACACAGATGACGCCCAACTCAATATAGATCAGATGATGGAGAAGATGTATGCGACTACGACAGCTTCTAAGTCTGCCTGTCCGAGTCCTGATGACTACATGAAGTCTTTTGAAGGGGCTGAAAATATTGTCGTTGTGACCATCACTGGAACCCTTTCAGGTAGCTACAATAGTGCTGAGGTGGCCAAGAAGATTTATCTAGAAGAGCATCCGAATACCAATATCCACGTCATTAATAGCTTGTCAGCTGGGGGTGAGGTGGACCTGATCGTTCGCAAGCTCAATCAGTTGGTCGCTGAAGGCCTCGATTTTGATCAAGTGGTCGATGTGATCACGACCTACCAGTCTAAGACGAAGTTGCTCTTTGTTTTGGCCAAGGTTGATAATCTGGTCAAAAATGGGCGTCTCAGCAAATTGATCGGGACAGTTGTCGGGCTCCTCAATATCCGTATGGTTGGGGAAGCTAGTAAGACGGGTACTCTTGAGCTACTCCAAAAAGCACGGGGCCAAAAGAAAGCGATCAAGGCTGCTTTTGATGAATTAATCAAGGCAGGCTATAATGGTGGACATATCACCATCGCCCACCGCAACAATGAAAAGTTTATCGAGCAATTCTCTGAATTGGTCCGTGAAAAATTTGCCCGTGCAATGATTGAAGTCCTTCCTACTTCTGGACTTTGTAGTTTCTACGCCGAAGAAGGCGGCCTCCTCATGGGCTATGAAATTTAAGTTACCACTAAAAAGAGGCTAGGACAAAAGTCCTAGCCTCTTTATTGTTTTTGGATTGTCGAGCAAGACGCAGTGGTTGAGTGGGCTCTACTAC
>NZ_JVSR01000110.1:0-70579 GCF_001069785.1 Streptococcus parasanguinis | reverse complement strand
TTTTACAGCCCTACTCAACTGTGCGGAGGTGGGACGACGAAATCGAATTCTAATGAATGACCGATTTCTGTCCCACTCTCTCTTTTTATTCTCCGATCTCTTGGTAGAGAGTGCGGATTTTTTTGCGGTAGATGGTATAACTGATCCCAGCTCCGATTAACAGGATGACACTATAAAGGATCACAGCCAGCAGGGTGCTGACGGAATGATAGGTCCAAATGAAGCTGACAATAATCAAGAGAAACATCACAAAGAGAAAGACAATCAAGAGAATAGACTGAAGAACTGCATTCCCACGATGACGGGTCATCAACTCCGTGATATTGGTCCAATTGGTGCTAAAGTTCTGAAAATCTTTGACATAGTCTCGAATACAGATCGGAATGGTGGTTACGATCCAGATCAGCAACATGGCTAGGATAGCCAAGGGATGGACGCCAAAATAGAAACAAACGCCAACTAGAAGAATGACAGGAAGGATGGATTGCACCAGATAGAGCAACCAAAACTTCATGAAAAGATAGCGTTTGAAATCAATAGGGAGCGATCTCAAGTACTCAAAGTTTTCGCGCTCTAGCGAAATACCGATACTGGTCAAGCCTCCAAAACTATTGAAAACACCAATCAAGATGGCAACAAGGGTCAGTGGCACCAGATACTGGGGCGTCAAGTAAGAACTGAGTCCTCCTAAATTTTTTGATGCTCCTGCTGCTCCACTGAGGAGGAAAATATAAGGCAGAATACTCATCATCAAGAGGACTTGCACCATAAGGGTTCCATCGCTCAAGAGTCTGCGATGATACTGAATGACAAATCGTCTAAAGGAGTCTTTCTGACCAACATGGAGCACTTTCACGCGCTCTTTAACAGTTTGGTTGGTCGCAACTGCAAGGGCTGCATCATAGAACTGCGGGATCACAATTTTTCGAACCAGGCCGATCAAGACCAGAAGGACCAGGATCCAGCCCAGAAGGCCAAGGATCGCTTCTCCATCAAAAGGATGGAGGATGAACTGATGAAAGGCCATAAAAGGTGGAAATAGAATGGGAATATCTGCGCCCCCTGTCACTTCTAACCGATGGGTCTGGACTAGATTCAGATAGAGATAAGCTCCTAGACTCAGAAGAGAACCAATTCCGACCATGATGTTGGAGACCAGGGTCGTGTGTTTTTTGAAAAAGAGGGTCTTAGTGATCAGATGGGATAGGATGATCGTCGCTAAAAAGAGAACGCCTAAGAGAATTAAGGCACAAAAGAGGCCTAACAGGATCCCTAACGGATTGAAGCCGCCTGCTTGGACAGGCAGGATCAGAAAATAGCTGACCAAGGGAAGGATAGCCATGAGAAGGGTCAGGATGACCGAGATACTCTTTCCAGCAATGACTTCCGCATCTGAGAAGGCATAGGGCCGGTAAAACTGGAGGTCCTTGCTTTCATAAAAGACATTGTAAAAGCTCATAAATCCTTGGGAAATGGTCATCAAGGAAAAGAGGGCCACCATATTGACAAAGAAGGCTGGTTGGTTCACAAAATCATAGATACTAAAGAGCAAGCCAAATATGACGAAATAGACCAATCCTAAAAAGAGGTAGTTGAGCACCGATTTGCGGGCGACATTGAGTTTGACGTCCGGTTTTTTGGCCTGTTTGGCACGTAATTTTGCGATCTGAGTAGGCTGACTGGCATAGATGATATTAACATTGACCAGTTGCCGGATGATCTTAAGACGCATGATCGCCACCTTCTTCCTTCCGACCCGCTAGACTGAGATAGATACTTTCCAAACTTTGTTCGGGATGTTGACCCTTCAATTCCTCGATCGTCCCATAGAAAATAAGGTTTCCCTTTTTGAGAATGGCGATTTTATCACAGAGTTGTTCGGCCACTTCTAAGACGTGGGTAGAGAAAATAACCGTCTTGCCACGATCCGCATGCTGGCGCATCATTTGTTTTAAATCGTAAGAAGCCTGTGGGTCCAAACCGGTCATTGGTTCGTCCAAGACCCAGATATCTGGATCTGACAAGAGGGCTGCAATAACGAAGACCTTCTGGCGCATCCCGTGTGAAAAGGATTCAATCACTTCATAGCGGTGGCTCTGAAAATCAAAGATCCTAAGAAGCTCCTCTAATCGTTGATCGCAGTCTTTCTGACTCATATCATAAGAGGTCGCAACCAACTCCCAGAATTCATTGGCTGTGAGACGCAAGAAAAGATCTGGCGAATCTGCCACATAACCGATCTTCTTTTTGATTGCCAGTCGATGGCTATAGAGGTCCTGACCATCCACTTCAATGGATCCAGTGGTTGGGGTGATGACACTGACCAGGCTCTTAATCGTCGTTGACTTTCCAGCTCCGTTATGGCCAATCAAGCCGACAATTTGCCCGTCTTCGATGGTCAGATCCAAGTGGTTAAGGGCAATATGCCCATCGTAATCTTTGGTAACTCCGTGAAATGTAATCATGTTAACTCCCTAATGGGTCCTTATTGGGACCGTTTTTTCTTATTCTGTTGATAAGCGATCATCGAAATGGTAGAGCAATTCTAGCAGATAGTTTGGAATAGTCTCCAAGAAGTCTTCTTTGTAGACCCGCTCTCCTCGCTTATGCAATTCTTTACCCCAAGGGCCTAGATTGACCGCTGGAATATGAATTTGGGCAATTTTTTCCAGATCCAGATCATAGACCTGGGCTGGTGTGGCTAGGCTATCTAGGACGACTTGATAAGAAGCCACATCCTTTTCCAAGGCACAATAACTGGTGTCGTTAATCCCCATAAAGTATTCTTCGACTTTTAAGAGGTAACCTCTTGTGTCCAGATACTCGCGGTAATCAGTGATGAGGGACACGATATTGAAATCGGTATTGTCTAAAAAGCGGCAGTTCATGGAAGGATAATATGGGGGCGCAAAACCGATGACCATCATAGGATCCTTATCTCCGAGAAACTCAAGGAGTCGCTGGATTTGCTGAATAGCAAGGCTCTGGTAGCTGATCCCATTACGAAAATCTTGCTCCGCTTTTTTATTAGAAGCTTCTCTAAAGTCTTGGTAGCCCTCTAAGGCTTGGCAACGTTCCTCTAGTTCTTGATAAGTGATGACTCTTGGCCTTGCAATAATATGTTCTTGGCCAGCCTGATCCTGCAAGTGCTCATACTTCTTGTAAAAGGCGTCCAAGGCCTCCTGACTAAGCTCATAGATACGTTGCAAGAGCTCTTGGGGTGTTTTCTTCAAATGCAACACACTGAAATAACCAGCCGCATAAAGCACGGTCGATACATCGTACTGCTCCTTCAAATCTCGGAGATAGGACCAAGAAGGAAGGGGAGACGTTTCTCCCAACGCCTGATCTGCCAGATCGGGATGAAGATCCAGCTGGCTTGCAATGGCTACTAGGAGCGACAAGGCATTAATCCCTTTAAGGGGCTCCTTCATATGAGACAAGACGCCTTGCGCCACAACGACTGGCATGAGTTTGCCGACTGTGCCAATGTGAAGGACCTTTTCTTTTCCTACTTCCGATTCAAAGGGCTCTGAATCCACTGCTAATACATAATTCAGATCAAAATTTTCCTGCAAATCTGTAAGGAGACCCAAGGCTCCACGCATCCCACGTGAATAGGATTCCTCGTCTCCAACAGAGAGATAGAGCAAATTGACCTGACCTTCTGAGGGGTCTGCTGCATAGGCTTCCAGAACCCCCAATTGAAGGGCTAGGGCTGCTTTCATATCACAAGATCCTCTGCCAAATTTCCAATCCCCAGAAGCTAAATCTTCCTGCATATCTGGACGTCTATCCAGTGTTTTCAAGGCTTCTGCTACTTTATCAGAATCGAGTGCGATTTCCGACAAGTTTCCATAGTCTTCTAAATCGACTGTATCATGGTGGTGGAAAAGGATCACTGTTTTTTTCTTGCCCTTATCAACCAAGGCCCAATTGACCGACCGATGCAAGTGATCCTGTGGCACCTGGTAGCGCCCAAAATGGTCCGGATGTTCCTTGAAATAAGGGATCTGGGCAATCCGTTGATCCAGGTAGGCTTCGATCCCTTGCTCGGTCTCAGTGTTGGTAAAGCTCGGGATTGCCAAGGCTTCAGTAAAAATCGTTTCGATGCTCTCTCTATTGGTGGTTTTCACTTTCAAACCAATCCTCCTTTGATATGATCAAACTATAAAATGAATAGAAATAAATGTACCAGACTGATATTTCTACGTAAATAAAATGCTACTTTTTATATTCTCACTTCATTTCTTTCATGTATGCGATTTCTTTTCTAGAAAGGGCTTGCTTCCAGCGCAAACGTTTGTCCCATCCAACTATTTTTGGTAAAATAGGGACATTCACATGAAAGAAGAAATAAAAATGGAAAATCAAACCTTAATGCAATATTTTGAGTGGTCTTTGCCCGCTGATGGGAACCACTGGACGCGTCTTGCTGAAGATGCGCAACACTTAGCAGACTTGGGTATTCGTAAAGTCTGGATGCCACCTGCCTTTAAAGCTACATCTAACAATGACGTTGGGTACGGAGTCTATGACCTCTTTGATTTGGGCGAGTTCGATCAAAAAGGAACGGTTCGTACCAAATACGGTTTCAAAGACGATTATCTTCAAGCCATTCAAGCCCTCAAAGATGCAGGGATTCAACCAATGGCCGATGTCGTTCTTAACCACAAAGCTGCTGCAGATGGCTTAGAAGAATTCGAGGTCGTTGAGGTCGATCCGATGGATCGAAACAAGATCCTTACCGAACCTTTCACCATTCAAGGATGGACCAAATTCACCTTTGATGGCCGAAATGGCGCCTATAATGACTTCCACTGGCATTGGTACCACTTCACCGGTACGGACTACGATGCTTCACGTAATAAAAGTGGGATCTACCAAATCCAAGGGGACAACAAAGGTTGGGCCCATGGAGATCTGGTTGACAAGGAAAACGGAAACTACGATTACCTCATGTACGCCGATATCGATTTCAAACATCCCGAGGTTGTAGAAAATCTCGACCAATGGGCTGAATGGTTTATCGAAACAACAGGGGTTGAGGGCTTCCGTCTGGATGCAGTCAAACACATTGACTCCTTCTTTATGAAGAATTTCATCCACAATATCACCAAAAAATATGGTGAAGATTTCTACGTCTTTGGTGAATTTTGGAATGGGGACACAGAAACCAACGATGAGTACTTGGAAAGCATTGACTACTTATACGACTTGATTGATGTGGCCCTCCACCAAAATCTCTTCCGAGCTAGTCAAGAAGGTGAAAATTTCGACCTTCGAACTATTTTTGACGGAACACTAGCGCTCAATCATCCTGAACAGGCCGTAACCTTTGTGGACAACCATGATACCCAACGAGGGCAAGCCTTGGAATCTACCATCCAAGAATGGTTTAAGCCTGCAGCCTATGCCTTGATCTTACTTCGTGAAGCTGGTTTGCCTTGTGTCTTCTATGGAGACTACTACGGTATCGAGGGCCAATTTGCGCAAGAAAGTTTCCAAGGGGTCCTCGATCGACTCTTATGGGTTCGTAAAGATCTGGCCTATGGGGAAGAAACGGACTACTTCGATGATCCTAATTGCATCGGTTGGACACGTTCAGGTTCAGAAGAATCAGCACCAATCGCCTGCTTGATTTCCAATAACCAAGCTGCTACAAAAGTCATGGAGATCGGCTCATCCTACGCAGGCCTCACCTACTATGATGTACTAGAAAATTGTAGCGAAACCGTCCAAGTCCAAGAAGACGGTACTGCTGAATTCCCAGTGGCAGAGCGCTCCGTCAGTGTCTGGGTAGCCCAAGATAAAGAGGGGCAATAACCTTTATATGTAATTTTCTCCTAGGATCTACACCTTCCTAGGAGAATTTTTTCCTGTAAAAATTTTATAGGAAATACAGCTTCATTTTAGCATTATAAGAAAGCGCTGTCAATGGGTGTCGCGTCTATTTAAAAGAAATAAAGAGCATCAAAAAAAGCTGGAAAAAATTATCCAGCCTTCGATGTTTGATAGAAATAACTGTATGACGCAGTGGTTGATTGGTATCTTCGTTCGCTTATTAAGCTCCGAAGATAACCTAATCAACTTTGCGGGGGTGGGAAAACGAACTCTTTTTAACTAGTCGGAGTTCTTTCCCACTCCCTTCTTTTTAGCTCAATTCTGCAATGATTTCTTTCAATTGGGCTTTCGTATGAACTCCAGCCACTTGTTTGACAACTTGTCCATCCTTTTTAAAGAGAAGAGTTGGGATCGACATGATACCGAATTGACGTGCTGTATTTGGATTTTCATCGACATCCATCTTACAGATTTTCAAATCATCTTCATGTACTTCTTCTGCCAACTGATCCAAGATTGGAGCTTGCATGCGGCATGGACCGCACCAAGTTGCCCAAAAGTCAATCAAGACAAGGCCTTGGCTGGTTTCTTGTTCAAAAGTTGCATCTGTGATTACGTGTGCCATATTTCCTCCTTTTTCAGTAGTGACTACTGATTCTGCATTTCTACTTTTATTTTACACTAAATGATGCCATTTTAGAAATATTTGCTACGGGGACTCCTTAGGCATCTTCTCTCTTTTTGCGCCAAAAGATGAGGCTAGAAGCTGTTAGACTGATCATACCTAAGAGACCCAGAGCATGGTCTTTGCTCCCTGTTTGAGGAAGCGTATGATCTGCTTGTTCTCCTCCTACTGCAGAAGTCGCAACTTGAGGATCTTCTGCCAATCCTTGTGAAACAAATTGAGGGCCATAGGATACAGCTAGTGTAAGACGAGATTGCTCTTGTCTTGCTGATCCTGTTTGCATCTGTTCATCTTTTTCAGGAAGAGTTTGGCTTGGTTGGACAAAGTATTCTGGGCTTGGAAGCCTATATTCTTCCTTGTAGTGCACTTCTGGAGCGACTAAAGCAGCTCCTTCAACTTCTGGCAAGTTTGCATAGTCTGTATCTGTTGCACTTAGCACATAGGCTGCCTTTTGGGCGCGGGTCTTCTCGACAATTGGAATCGCCGCCTGGATAGAATCTGTCTTGAAGGTCACTTCATATGGATGCTCCACCGTTAAATCAGATGGGTCATAGGTGTTAAAGACTAGGGCTAACTTGTGACCTTTCTTAACTGTATAGAGATTTGGTTGGAGATAAACCGTGTAATCGTGGTATTCTCCCACTTTAGGCTCGATGCTAGCGCGTGAGCTTGCTGAATCGTAGCCAGACTCAGGGTTCGCAAGATTGATCCACCCTTTTGCGATCACCTTGTATTTGGTCTTGATGGTTTCGTATTCGGCAACAGATAGGTTGCTTAAATTGCTTCCCATCCAGAAACCGTCTGCTGTTTTATCTTGCTTGACGCTACCATTTCCTACCACGTCAAAATCCTCATCTGCCACATCTACCAAGAGAGCGTTGATTTGGAAATTCTTTCCTTGACCTTTGGCAAGAGCTGCCTTGAAATGAACGGGGATGTGGCCCTTGATCGTAGTGTCCTCAGTAACATCAGAAACAAAGGTCAGATTGGCCTTAGAGGAGGCTTTGCTGACTGTTTCATTACGGTTAGCGATCTCAACACCTGCAGCAGCATAATCGCTAGAAATGGTTTCTTCTAGCCGTTTCGAGCTTGCATTCAAGAAGAGACGTTGACTGCTCTTCCAGTTATCATAGCTGGTCCACTTGCTTGGATCATAGTTATTTTGAGCTAGAACCGCTGGCAAGCTTTCGACGTGATTGTCCACTCCGTAAAGGTAATGGGTCAGCCAGGTATTGAGCAGGTCATAAAAGTCCTGACCATTGGCAGTGATGCCGTATCCCCGTGACATAGCCGCTGGATAGACGTGATCTCCTTGGTGGAGATAGAGCTTGACATCTTGTCCTGCTTTCTTGAGGGCATCGTACATGAGTTCAAAGTGTTTGGTCTTGACATTGTCATCATTCAAGCCATGGACGATCAGGGCGCTGGTCTTGAGATTTTCTGGATGAAGGGTATAATCCCGCTCCTTCCAGACATCGCTGTAGTTGCGATCATGGGCGTACTGGTCCTTGTTCAATTGGTTGATGTAGTTGGAATAGTTTTGCCAAATTCCTGCCCAGTCGTCTTGGTCCAGCATCCGTGTGCTAACGTAAAGGGAGAGCCATGAAAGGTCACTATAAGGTGCATTACCAAACTGGGTACCTTGGCTATTGAAATAATCATACCAAGAGGCTATTCCTGCTGCTGGAACGATGGTCTTCAATCCTTCTACGCCTGTCGCTGCCACACCAAAGGTCGTAGTTCCAGCCCAGGATAGACCGGTCATTGCGACATTACCCGTTGCCCAGTCTGCCTTGATTTCGACATTGCTAGTCTTATCAGTGTAGGCTTTGCGTTTGCCATTGACCCATTCGATGATATTCTTGAAGGCATTGATTTCGAGATCAGACCCCGTCGTGTTAAATCCTTCTGATCCCTTGGTACCAAGTCCGGCGCTAGAGATAAAGGCATAGCCTCTGACCAAGAAATAGTCATACCAGTTCAGATCTTCGTAGTCATAAATATACTCGTAGGGACTGTAGTAATACCAATCCGATGCCTTGGCCTTTTTCGCTGCTTCTACTGTTGTTTCACTGCTTACTGGCTGTCTCTTTGCAGGTTGGCTGTGCAGTTTCTTCATATCATAGCTACCGTCTGTTGGAAGCCCCAAACTTTCGAGGGTCACGTAGTTTTCGTCTAGCGTCCCCGCTACGTAAGGGCGCGCTTCGAGAATAGTGGCTGCCTTAAAATCACCTTGCGCTACTGCTTTTGGTAGTTGAACAATGGCTTTGACTAAGTCAGGCTTGCCATCTGCGTCGGTGTCGTAGTCCGTTTCGACATAGACAGGGAAGCGTACAATTTGGCTGTCTTCATATTTGTAGTCTTGGTCTGCTTTTTCTCCCGTCGTATAAGGGAAAATCGGCTGGGCACGACCATTTAAAAAGAGCGGACTTTTCTTTTCAGCCCGGTAGGCATCGTAGAGTTTCTTAGCTGTTTCATACATCTTGGCCAATTCTGGCTGACTAACCTTACGAGTCAGATCTTCTGATTTTTCAATCAAGCCTAAACTCTTGGCAAAGCGTTCGCGATCTGCTTGGCTTTGGCCCAATTGACTAGGATCTGTTGCTGCCCATTGAAGCAAGCCATTAACAGCATCTTGGACCGTCAACTCTTTAGAGGCCTGATCCGCTGCAAGGGTGCTACCTGTAACCTTTGCCAAATCATTACTTGTTGCCAGAGCTTCTGAACTGGGAGCAGATTGAGGTGCAGCTTCCCTGTTTGTTGCTGCTGGACTTGCTACTGGGACCGTAGGCTCACTTTGTCTTGTGTGTTCTTCTGTAGCAGGGGCTGCTTGATTTACAGCTGCCGTCCGATCCAGCGATCCCTCATTTGAACTTGCAGCTTCTTCACTAGTGGCAGTGCTTGCTTCACTTGTTGTCGGTCTTGCTTCAGTAGCTGGAGCATGGACCACTTCTGTCGATGGGGCTAGCTCTTCTGTCTGCTCATCTGCTGCTGCTACTTGGTGCAAGACCATCGGCGCGATCAGTAAGCTCGATGCGACAATGGAAACCATTGTTTTCTTTTTCATGTCAATCTCCTCACTTTTTGTAATCAACACTCCTATTATACTATGTAAGCGTTTTTAGATCAATTAGATATTCAAATGATCCCACAAAAAACCGAGGCATCAGCCTCGGTTATCGATTCTTATTTGACGTGTTTCTTAAGATCTTCTTGTGCTTTTTTGTTTGACTCTGCTTGTTCTTTTTGCCATTTTTCAAGGGCTTTGTTGTAGTCAGCAGTTGTCACAGCTTTATCTTGGAGTTTCATTCCTTTGTAGATCACGTGGTCTTTTCCTTTACCACCAGTCCATGCAAATGGAGCTGAGAATGGTTCGATACGTGTCAAGAATGGACGTCCAGTTGATGAAGAAGTTGGCATCACAAGGGCGCTATCAGTCAACCAAGCTTGCGCAGCCGCATATTTTTCATAGCGTTTGTTGACGTCTTGTGTTTCTGCACCAGCATCTTTGATCATCTTTTCAAAGTCGTACAGACCAACTTTTTTAGCTGCTTCATTGTTTTCACTTGGGTCAAATCCAAGGAAAGTCTTAGTATTTTCACCAGATGAAGCTTTCAAGATATCCATGTAAGTTGATGGGTCTTGGTAGTCAGGGCTCCATCCAACATTATCAGAGAGATCCCAGTCTTCGCCAGCCGCATTTGGCGCAAAGAGGGTCACATTTTGAAGGTCTTCCTTCGAAAGCATTTGGATATCGATGACGATATTTTCTTTACCAAGTGCTTCTTCAACAGATTGTTTGAAGGATTGTACCCGTTGAACTCTTGATGGTGTGGTTTGGTCTACAGGCATATCGATGTGAATTGGGAATTTCACACCTTCTGCTTCCAAAGCAGTCTTCGCTTTTGCAAACTCTTCCTTCGCTTTCTTAGCATCGAAGAGACCGTTTTGACCATCGTCTAGTTTAGTAGATTTCCACTCATCTCCGTAGGTATCCAATTGTGTTTTCACCATTTCACCAAAGGTCTTGCCATTAGCTTGGACAAATGTTGGTGGAATGTAGAGGTTACGGATGATCTTGCTTGCTCCGTCTTTTCCGTTCAATTGAGCAGCATACGCTTCACGGTTGAAGGCAAAGCTGATCGCTTGACGGAAGTCCTTGTTCAAGAGAGCTTTCTTAGTAGATTGTTTTTCTTCATCGGTTTTCTTAGCTGTGTGTTTGTAAGATTGACGGTCGATGTTGGTACCAATAACATAAGAAGCAGCATCTTGAGGAGTGTAGGTGATTTCGTCTTTGAATTCTTTGGCTTGCTCTGAGTAACCAGATCCAGTTGGGAAGAGTTTTGCCAAGCTAAGAGCATTTTCACCGAATGATTTGGCCAATTTACTTTGGTCTTGTCCATCGTAGAATTCCAATTTCACATCTGAGATGTAGACCTTGTCTTTATCCCAGTAGTTTTCATTCTTGGTCATTTCGATAGAAGATTTTGAAGTAAAGCTCTTCAAGATGTAAGGACCATTGTAAAGAAGGGAGCTGGTGTCACTTGCTTGAGCGAATTTATCCCCTTTTGATTTCACGAATTTTTCGTTGACAGGGAAAGTGATCCCAAGAGTCAATTTAGAGTTCCAGTAAGATTCTGGTTGGTTCAAAGTGATTTGAAGGGTATGATCATCAACTGCTTTTACTCCTACAGCTGAGAAATCTTTATTTTTACCACTGACATAGTCATTCAAGCCTTTGATAGAATCTTGGATGATGTAGAGCATTTCTGATTTGTTATCAGCCGCATATTTGATCCCTGTGACGAAATCTTTAGCTGTTACATCCGCATACTCTTCGCCTTCTGAATCATACCATTTAGCATCATCACGAAGTTTATAAGTATAAGTCAAGCCATCTTGCGAAACAGTCCAATCTTTTGCAAGAGATGGAATCAAGTTCCCGTATTTATCATTTTCAAACAAACCATCAATCAAATTTCCAGTGATATCGTGGGTTGCTGCTTTACCAGATGTGATATAGTTTAGGTTTTCTGGCTCAGTCTCATAGACATATGAGAATTTTTGACCGTTGCTTGAGCTAGATGATTTAGAACCACCCGAACAAGCTGCTAGGATACCTGCTGAAAGGAGGGCAACTCCCGCAAGTGCAATGACATTTCTTTTTTTCATGTAAAACTCCTTAAGAAATTTTAAGTTTATTTTAAGATTATACCACAAAGATTTTCAGAAGAAAAGGAATTTTCAGAAAATTTTAGTTCTTTAAAAAAACTACTCCTGAGAGTAGTTTTTCCTTATTAATCTACTAAGTCGCTCTTGAGGTAGGCATCGACCATGCGCTCTGTTGCGACTACAGAATCCAAGTGGGTCCGCTCATATGAGTGGCTAGACTCGATCCCTGCCCCGAGAAGAGCGTGTTTCACTTCTGCTCCTGCGCTCATGGCTGCAGAGGCATCTGATCCATAGAAAGGATAGATATCCAACTTATAAGGGATTTCTTGGGCTTTTGCCAAGGCTACCAAATGCTGACGGAATTCGTAGTGATACGGTCCTGAAGCGTCTTTGACACAGATGGATACCGTGTATTCATCCGTCGCTTGGTCATCTCCCATAGCCCCCATATCCACTGCCAAGTACTCTACTACTTCAGCCGGGATACTAGAATTAGCTCCATGCCCCACTTCTTCAAAGACTGAAAAGGCAAAGGTAGTCGTTACTGGCAATTGGATCTTCTCTTCCTTGTACACGCGCAGAAGATTCAAGAGAATCGCTGCACTCACCTTGTCATCCAAGTGACGAGATTTGATAAAGCCGGTATCTGTCACAATGGTCCGGGGATCAAAGCTGACAAAATCCCCCACTTCAATGCCAAGTGCACGAGTTTCTTTCTCATTGGTCACTTTTTCATCCAGACGGACTTCCATATTATCCTGGTTCCGCTCGACAGTTCCCGCTTCCTTGTAGACATGACATGAAGTCTGATGGACCAAAATTGTCCCCGAATGGGTCTTTCCTGTATTGGCTACATGGACTGTACAATTTTCCCCTTCAATCATATTCCAAGGGAAACCACCGATACGGTCTAACTTGAGGCGACCATCTGCTTTCACCGCGCGGACAATAGCCCCCAAGGTATCCACATGGGCTGTGACGTAGCGTTGCTTGTCTGTGATTACACCAGGAACGGTCACATTCACGCCTCCCTTAGCAGTCCGAGTCACTTCATACCCAAAGCCTTCAATGGTTTTGACCAAATAGTCTGCGATCTCACGTGTAAAACCGGTCGGTGAAGGAATGGCTGTCAATTCCTGCAAATAAGTCACTGTCTGATTCATAATGCCTCCAAATGTGTTTTTCTTTATTCTAGCATGAAATAGGTGGAATAGCTAGAGGAGAGATTACAGGTTAGAGTTTTTCAACTCTTCCCGTACTTGCATTAGGAGAAAGCCAGAGTTCTATTTATATTTTCAACACATTTTGGGAGAGATTCATCTAGTGCACCTAAAGAAACTTGTCCACAACTAACGGTGTCTAAACAAGTTCCACGCAGGCTATTTCAATGGTGATACATAATTATCAGGATAAAATATGATGTAATTTTTGACAATATCTGTTAGACTATCTTCAGTTATGTTTCTCCACTTATGGAGATAGAAGGTTTCAGACTTGAGAACAGAGTGAAACCATTCGATACAGCCATTATCTGCTATTTCGCCTCTTTTCTGAGAATTCTTACACTCCTGTTTCCAGCGATAAAGGTGGAGCGTTTGACGCCGAAACATTCTAAAATAATAGATACAGCGCACGTTTTCTTATACTCTTCTACTAGCTTGATAAGACTTACTTTGTCGATTCTCTTATCAAGCTCTGATACTTTTTTAGTAATTCTACCTGCAAACGTAACTGTTCCACTTCAGATAACTGTTTCATCCCATTACCATAAGTATATTGTTTCCCCACGGGTTGGTGGAAACGGTACAATTCATCATTCTGATACCATCGCAACCAGTTCTTGGCCTGACTAGCATTTTTGATACTGAGGGTATCCATGATAACTTTATTTGATTTGCCTGCCTTCTTCATTTCGATACAGGCTAACTTAGTTTCTACCGAATATGCTTTTTTGACCATAACAAAACACTCCTGTTTCTAGTTTACCAGATTTCAACAGGAGTGTTTTCTTGTGTCTCATTTTATGGGTGCAGTGCCGACCCTAGGGATTCTTTCGTTCTCATATATACGTCATTAGTATAGGCTAATTTGATTTAAATTCCAAGAGAAATAACATTTTACATAAAAATCAGTGGGTATTTTACAATTTTTCCATATAATATAGCTAAAAAACAACTGGTTTTAAGAATTCTTATCTGAAACATTCGGAAATTCCCCTTAACCGTAGCGGAAAGTTGTTTTCATCTCCTATTTATAATAGACTATCACTAACATTAGATGAAAAGGTGACTCTATGACTATAAATCAACTGCTTCAAAAGCTGGAGCCTACTAGCCCTATCCTTCAAGCTAACTTTGGAATTGAACGCGAAAGTCTTCGTGTCGATAGACAGGGAAAATTAGCACATACGCCTCACCCTTCCTGCCTAGGAGCTCGAAGTTTCCACCCTTATATTCAAACAGATTTTTGTGAGTTTCAGATGGAACTCATCACACCAGTTGCTAAATCTACCACTGAGGCTCGTCGATTTCTTGGAGCCATTACCGATGTAGCTGGACGTTCCATCAGTAAAGATGAACTTCTCTGGCCCTTGTCCATGCCTCCTCGTATCAACGCCCAAGAAATCCAAGTTGCCCAACTGGAAAATGAATTTGAACGCCATTATCGTAACTACCTGGCCGAAAAATACGGAACTAAACTACAAGCTATCTCAGGTATCCACTATAATATGGAACTAGGGAAAGATTTGGTTGAAGCCCTATTCCAAGAAAGTGACCAGATTGATATAATTGCTTTCAAAAACGCCCTCTATCTTAAGCTGGCTCAAAACTACTTGCGCTACCGTTGGGTGATTACCTATCTTTTTGGGGCTGCACCTATTGCTGAGCAAGGATTCTTCGACCAAGAAGTTCCAGAACCTGTGCGTTCCTTCCGTAACAGTGACCACGGCTATGTCAATAAGGAAGAAATACAAGTATCTTTTGCAAGCCTAGAAGACTATGTCTCTGCCATCGAAAACTATATCGAACAAGGTGATTTGATTGCGGAAAAGGAATTTTACTCGGCTGTTCGTTTCCGTGGACAAAAGGTTAATCGCTCCTTCCTTGACAAGGGAATCACCTACCTAGAATTCCGTAACTTCGACCTCAACCCCTTTGAGCGTATCGGTATTAGCCAAACTACCATGGATACCGTACACCTACTCCTTCTAGCCTTCCTCTGGCTGGATGCCCCTGAAAATGTTGATCAGGCTCTGGCTCAAGGTCACGCGCTGAATGAAAAAATTGCCCTCTCTCATCCTTTAGAACCTCTACCTTCTGAAGCTGAAACTCAGAACATTACGACAGCTCTAGACCAACTGGTGCAACATTTTGGGCTTGGTGACTATCATCAAGGGCTGGTCAAACAAGTTAAAGATGCCTTTGCAGATTCCAGTCAGACACTAGCTGCTCAACTTCTTCCTCATATCAAAGACAAGTCCCTTTCTGACTTTGCCCTTGACAAGGCGCTTGCCTATCATGATTACGACTGGACTGCCCACTATGCCCTTAAGGGTTATGAGGAGATGGAACTTTCTACCCAGATGCTGCTCTTTGATGCCATTCAAAAAGGGCTTCATTTTGAAATCCTAGATGAGCAGGATCAATTCCTTAAACTCTGGCATAAAGATCATGTTGAGTACGTCAAAAATGGTAACATGACCTCAAAAGACAACTATGTAGTTCCTCTTGCCATGGCTAATAAAACCGTGACCAAAAAAATCCTGGCTGATGCTGGCTTCCCTGTCCCTGCCGGCGACGAATTTACCAGTCTAGAACAAGGTCTAGCCTACTATCCTCTTATCAAGGGCAAGCAAATTGTGGTTAAACCAAAATCAACCAACTTCGGTCTGGGCATTTCCATTTTCCAAGAGCCTGCCAGCCTTGATAACTATAAGAAAGCTCTCGAGATTGCCTTTGCAGAAGATACAGCTGTTCTTGTTGAAGAATTTATCCCAGGAACCGAATACCGTTTCTTCATTCTGGACGGGCGTTGTGAGTCTGTCCTCCTTCGTGTCGCTGCTAATGTTGTCGGTGATGGCAAACACACCATTCGTGAATTAGTCGCTCAGAAAAATGCCAATCCATTGCGAGGCCGTGACCACCGCTCACCTCTGGAAATCATTAAGCTAGGAGACATCGAACAATTGATGTTGACTCAGCAAGGTTATGCACCTGATGATATTCTCCCAGAAGGGAAAAAGGTCAATCTCCGCCGTAACTCCAACATTTCTACGGGTGGTGACTCTATTGATGTCACTGAGACAATAGATTCCTCTTACCAAGAATTGGCAGCAGCTATGGCAACTAGCATGGGGGCCTGGGCTTGCGGGGTTGACCTCATCATTCCAGATAAAACTCAGCCTGCTAGCAAGGAAAAACCTCATTTCACTTGTATCGAGCTCAACTTCAATCCCGCTATGTATATTCACACCTATTGTGCTGAAGGTCCTGGACAAGCTATCACTCCAAAAATTCTAGACAAGCTTTTTCCAGAAGTTGCCACAAGTCAAACCTAAAACCTAATTCTTAGGAACAAACAAATCACCTTTATCTCGATGATATGATACCTCTTAAGTAGACAAGGTAAATACCTAAAATCTACGGCTCTTTGTCAACTTTAGTGGGTTGAAGAAAAGCTAAGCTCGAGAAAGGACAAATTTCGTCCTTTCTTTTTTGATATTCAGAGCGATGAAAATTCGCTTCTTGAAGTTTTCAAAGTTCCGAAAACCAAAGGCATTGCGTTTGATAAGTTTGATGAGATTATTAGTCGCTTCCAATTTTGCGTTGGAATAGGATAACTGAAGGTCATTGATGATTTTCCCTTTGTCCTTTAGAAATGTTTTAAAGACAGTCTGAAAAAGAGAATGAACCTTCTTTATATTGTCTTCAATGAGTCCAAAAAATTTCTCTGGTTCCTTATTCTGAAGGTGAAAAAGCAAGAGCTGATAGAGATTATAGTGGTATTTCAAGTCTTCTGAATAGCTCAAAAGCTTGTCTAGGATTTCTTTATTGCCTAAATTGTCAAATTAAGTTAGACTTTTCAAGTAACTCAGAAAAACTTGGTAGGGTAATTGAAATAGTTCTAATGGGAATTCATAGACTACCCTCTGTTCAGCTATTCCCCCTTCATCTGTAACAAAAAAATATTTCTCATGATGTCGCCAAATATGTTGTCCATAACCTTTTATTTCCTCAAACTTACTAACTTCTTCCCAGCCTAGTTTACTATATTTCATGAACATTATCCGCTCTTTGTATTAATATTTGGTGATCATCAATACTGATAGGGCACAAAAATTTTGTCTGTAATAATTCTTTAAATAATTGTATCTCTATACTTTTATCATAACATATTCTTAGGTTCATTATCTAATCAATTAATCTATTGTCCATCAATTTTCTTTTTTTAACTCTTTCTCTAATTGTTTTAAGACTACTAAAATTTCGCTTTTATAATCCATAGTTTCATCTATAAATCTTCTTGCTAAACTAAAAAAATTAATGTCACCGATATTTTCTCCTCTTCTTATACACTTAGTTAAGTTATATATATCCTGTATAATTCCCGGGTATAACTTTTGACTTGGATATTCTAAGTCAATTAAATCTTGTAATTTGTCTGTATATTTCATATATTTATTTTTCATAATTCAAAACATCAACTTGGTACAATTCCTATATTCACTATCCAGTCTAATGGCCATTGATTTGGTAATAATGGAATTCTGTCAATATTTTGGACACATTTTCGGAGCGATTCATTTAGTCCACTTAAAGTAAAAACAGGAACTTGCTTACAACTAATAGTGTATAAACAAATTCCTTACAAGCTATTTCAATGGTGATACATAATCATCTGGAAGTTTACCTCTCCAGTCAATCCACATTTGCTCAGCAATCGGAATTAATCTTTTTAGCTCTTCCTGAGTAAATAATTCTCTAGTTTCAGGTATATCAATTAATGATGTGGGACTCTCTTCTATGAAACGTTTCTCACTAGCTTTCTTCTCTTCTTCCGTCAGTGGCCAGCAATCGTTCTGCGCTTTATAATCAATTTCATGTGCCGTCCTCTTGCCTAATAAGTATTCGTGAAAATCCGAAGGATTAATTTCAAAGATACGACGAACTGAAGCTACTCCAAACTCTCCAAAAGTGTAGTATTTTCCTTCATGTGTTCGAAAATCATATCCCTTCGGTGACTCAATCTTATCAAAGGCATCAAATTCTTCCCATGTTATTTTAGTTAAACTCGTTCTAGTCGCCTCCTAATTTTCTAATTGTAAATTCTCCCCACGGAACTTCATCAATGATTGCTTCTGGCATATTTCCTGGGAAGGTTTGTCCTCCTGGTTTCCAAAAATCTTCAAAAGCAGATGCTTCATTTCCGCTTGGAATTCTTGTATGAGATTGATGAAATGCTTCTAATTTTAAAATTTGATGCATTTACTATGATTCCAAGTTTTCTATTTGATTTAAAAGCTCCCATAATCTATTATTGTAGGCTTCAATTTCTTCATTAATTTTTAGTCGTTCCAAATAATCATTCTTCCAAACAAAAAAGTCTGATAGACCTCCTCTTGGAGGATAAAGGATATCTTTAATTTCTCTTATTGTAGGGAGTGAGTCACCATTTTCCAATGCACATTCTAATCCTTGTAAAAATGAAATTTGTACATGAATTGTCCCATCATTGTATTGATTTAATAGTGGTAATATTAATTTGATATTATCTAATAATTCTTTTCGTTTCATTTCTTTCCTCACTAATTTAATGATTTTGAGCTAATAACCTCTACACCTTCTATTTTCCACGGAGTTTCAATAAAAATTTGTTCATATTCCAAACCACCTTGATAGATGCCTCCTTGACTCGCAACAGGTCCTCTGTATATTGTTGTGCCAGCTGGTATTTTTATTTCGTAAACTGTATTTAAAGGAGAGCTGCCAGTGTAGTTTCCTGAACGATCTGTCCAAATTGGTTTTACTGCCGTATTTATTCTAACTTCTATCTCAGAATGTGGGGCTGATTCTGTAAACCATTGCCCTAGCGGATTGCTTTGGTCGCCAGCTCGATATAATATTTTGGGAGACTTCAAAACTTCAACATCATACCGTCCCCCATAAAAATTAACATTAGGCTGACCTCTTAAATCATTTAGTGGACCAGGATTTGTATATGAATTATATTCATAAGTTTGCAAATCGGGATATTTAGATTGAATATTATTTACTACTGGTCCCTCAACATCTAAATTCTTAGGTGCAGGCTGAGGCTTGACTACCGGCTGAAGCCTCGTGGTTGAAAAGTCTTTAAACCCTGAATTCTCCCTCGCAAGCCTGCTTTCTTCTATATTTCGTAAAATATGTTCGCGATCATAAGGTTTTGTGGTTTCTGTTATAGTTTTACCATTGATATCTACCTTAAGGTTAACCTCAGGAATTACTGGATTCTTATTGAAGAATGGAATCTTCCCTTTTACCTTACTATATACATCCAAGAACGTTGTATAGGGTTTATTGTAGTACTGATTATATCCAACATAAGTGGTTACCTTAAGGTAGCTCCTTAAAACTTTGTCCTATTTTTAATTTTCTACTATGTAAACTTGAAAACTCTTGACCTTACTGCCAACAACATGCTTTTCAACATCGCATTCCCACCAAGGAAGAATATCTTCTTCCAAAATTTCTAAAAATAAGTCTTTAGATGATAAGTCATCTTTTAAGAAGCTATCATAATTTTCAAGAATAAAGTTGTATTCTTCAGCTTTTATCCATGATAAGTCTGTCAGCCAATCTGTAATAGATGACCAATTATTGGCATCAGGAAGTCCGACATTTTTTTCAAGAAAACGAAATAGTTCTTCTTTGTTTTGGATCTGCTTCCCATCAAAATTTGCTACAAAGCCACTGAAAGGCAATCGATCTTGCATTTCAAGTTTCGTAATGTAATGAATTCTATTTTTCAGGATTTCAAACCTCTATTCTATTTTTTTAAAATGTTTTATAATGGTCTTCTGTTTTGAGTAAAATCTATTTTTGAATATCGATTTGAAAAAATAGGTTGATTCAAACTAAACTTGCTGGTTGCTGAGGAGGCCACATAACCTCCTACGATGTTCCCGATAAAGTTTGCAGTTTGAGCATCTTCTTCACTTCCACCTAGGAGTTTGGTCCCATGATAGACAACCTGACCACTTGTATAGAGATTTATTTCTCTTAGAATACAATATAATTATACAAAGTCTAATTGAATAGTTTGATTGCTCTCCATTTTTTTAGCTGTATTAATAATATTTTCTATTTCTCTTTGAGTTATCGGAAGATTCTCATGAGGAGGCTCCCATTGTGTCATACTATCTTTATAAACAACAAATTTTTTATTGATCAGCAATTCTCCTTGTGCTTTTAAGAGGAAACCATTCTCTAAATCAAAAGTAATTGTTGATCTTGTACCTGTAATTTTCATTTCTACCTCTCGAATATAATTTTTTCTACCCCTGTTTTAGGATCTATTGTTGTAACCTTAGTAACATTTGGATTGGCCTTCAATCTTGGTAGTTCGATGTTTTCCCAAATATTTCCTGGTCGTAGTTCGCTACCAACTACAGCTCTTATTTCACCAGATACTTGCTCTGCGTAAACATTCGAAGCTTCCTCCCAAGCTGTTACACTTGAAGGAGTATTAAAATCCCATTCAGGCATTACAATGTTCGTATCATCAATCGTAGATTCTAATGTAACTCCTCCTTTATTTTTTGCTATTTTTTTCGCAACATCCATTCCTCCAATGCCATCTGTTCGTCCTGACCAGAAAAAAGCCGTATCTGGATCAGTTTTCAATCTACCTCTTATTAACTCAACATCAAAGTCAGTTTGAGTAAAATCTATTTTTGAATATCGATTTGAAAAAACAGGAATTACTGGTTTCCTATTAAAGACAGGAATCTTCCCTTTTACCTTACTATATACATCCGAGAAAGTTGTATAGGGTTTATTGTAGTACTGATTATATCCAACATAAGCGGTATATAAGGTACTTGCTAGTTGGAGGGTATCAGTAAAACCTCTCACCTTCTTGATATTTTTTGCACGATTGATTTCTTCCTGTGTAGCTGGTTTGCCTGTAAAAGGATTAATTCCTTCTTCAATTATATAATAATCATATTTAGTTTGAAAGGTGGGATCTCGCCAACTAAGCATTTTTTGACTATCTAAAAGGAAATAGCGATCTAGTAGGTAATCATAATTAGCGCGTTCTGTTTCAGATTTAAATAGTTGTGCATAGGGATTCACATGAGCCATGGAGATCAATGTTTTAAGTTCTGGGTAGGCCTCTTCTAACGCTTCTTGATCCATTGCATCGATACGTTTCTTAAATTTCGGGTCCACCTTGGCTAATTCTGAAGGTAATAATCCTAAGTGATCATCCTTCACTTCATTATACCGTTTCCATAACAATTTGAGATCGTTCATATCCCATTTGGCAAGGATCGCATCACCTTGCCCCATATTCGTAAATCTTATATAGGCTTGAATCACATCTCCATACTCTTCCTCCAGTTCTGCACGTGACATTTTTGAAAGTTTGTCTTCCAATGTTTCAACCTTAGGATTCTTCACTTTGTTTAGGATTGCTTGACGTTTTTTCCACCCTAAAGAGACTGTTTGCTTCCACGATAGATCCACTCCACTACTTGGAGGTAAGTAGGTTCCACTAGCAGCATCCCATGATTGTGCAGCTTGGGCAAAACCATTTTGAACGGCCAATAAATACCGCTCTGAATTTAAAAAGATAGTTGGAGATACTGCATTAAAAGTAAGCAGGCTAATTAATATTTTCTGTAATTTTTGTTTTGCTCCTTCTAATACGGCTATGGATACCGAAAGATTTAGAAAAGCTGAAATCTTATTATCCGATTTTGTTTCCATTAACTGTCGTAGACTGGAAATCTTTTGATCTGCTTCTCTAATTTTTTCTTCTAGATCCACTTGACTCCAACTTTTACTATCTACGTCAGAGGTATACTGACTGACAAATTTTTGACACTCCTCCGCCAGAGATTCTTGGTATAAGACAATTCCTTGAATTAAAGGAATAACAGTACTTGTAATATGCGCCTTTGCTGAGTCGTAAGCATGCCCTTTAACTTTTCTTCAGCGACAAAATTTTCAAGAACTTTAATCAATTCCATATTCTGTTGCACGCACTGGGTGGATATACTAGATAAACTAGTTGCCTGACTTCTGGCGGATTCTAGATACATATCTATACTCATGTGATTTCCTCCGTCACTAATCGTCTTTTTTCTTGGTGAATTGAATCTAACTTCATTTCAATAGATTTATGTTCTTTCCGAAGTTTTTCTAATTCTTCATCCAAACTGTATTCCATTATTCTCACTTGATGCTGAAATTCTAACCGGTCATCCATCATTTGACTTTGATATCTACTACCTTCAAAAAGAAAATTTAGATCATTTAACCAATGTGAATCATTCAACAGCTAATCCATTACTTCCATTTTTTTAAAATCTAATTTTTCTATCCGCTGATATAGGTCCCACTCCTTATCTGAAAGTTGTAGTTCTTTCTCATGGAGCTTATTCCATGTATCTTCTGCACTCATATCTAATCCTCTAATACATCTAAGTATTTTGATTTCACTTCATTTGAGAATGATGGCTTAGACTGAATGGTATTCAAAATATTTAAATTTTGACGAATCATGGCATCCTTATCTTCAAATTGGTCGGCTAAGCTATGGATATTTTGAATCATATTAACAATATGATTCGATAGTTGAGTCTGAAGATTCTCAAATTGACTAATACCATTTTTGGCACTATTATTACCAGCAACTGTTGTTTGTTCATCTCTTTGAACTGTAATAGCTGAATGATTATTGGCAAATCCTATTGCAGTAGCATGCTTAGCAGCCACCGAAAGATCACTTTTTACGGTGTATTTATCTCCCATTCATTTCTCCTTTAAATTTTTTCATATTATAACATCTTTCACAGCTATAAAAAAGCCTAGTTAGTGGTATTCCCAGCTCATTCGCACACAAAAAAACTCAAGCTGATTCACTTGAGTTCCTTCTTATGGATCATTGTAATCATCTGGTTGGTGGCCCTACCAAGCCTAGGGGGTTAAGTGAAATAGCTCGAGAAGAGAAGTTATCTGCCCCACAAATCTTCTATAGTACTCGTCTGAAAAACATACAAGATCGTATTGGTTATACGATAAAGTAATCTCTACTTCTTTGACATCTTCATCTATCCATTCTTTTTTCCACATTAATCATTAATTTCTCCGCAACATCTAAAACAAAAAGAGAGCAGCAAACTGAGCTGCTCTCCATTTTGTTTATTTTTCTACCATTCCGCCTTTGATAAGACTGTCTTTCGTTACTGAATAACTAACTGTTTTGTCATCTAGGGGATTAAATCCTGGGACGATTTCTTTTAATTTATTAAAATCGATTTTTGTGTAATCAATGGTATTGCGGATATAAAAGATTCCGTCTTTGTATTCTGATGTTAGTTCAAATCCATGTCCCATCAGATCTTTGAATTTTTCTTGGCTCTTAGCGACGGCTTCTTTCATGGTTTCAAGAGGGTTCTCACCAGGCACTTTTGAGACGTCGTAATCATCAACTTTTTCTTGTAATAACAAGGTATCTCCCTTGTAATACAAGGTGATAGTTGACTTACCTGCTTCATCACTCGTTTCGAGAACAGTCATTTGTGCACCTGCTAGTGCATCTTCTTTTTTGCTTTCATCAGTTGATGACTCTTTTGTCTTCTCTTTGGCGGATGATTTGCTTGTTGCTTTACTGGTCGCTTTAGTAGACGATGGACTAGTAGATTTTGTAGTCTCTTTTTGTGTGCAACCAGCTAAAAGAAGACCCGCTGTCAAGAAGACGGCTAACATTTTTGTGGTTTTATTCATTTTGAATACCTCACTTTTTATGATGGTTAAGGAAATGACTGACGTTTGAAACGAGTCATTTAGCAAGATCAACTGTCGTTTTAAATGTTATTAAAAAAGTCTCAAAAATGATGTTCGCAGTCCCTCCTTATCGATCATTGTAGCCATCTGGGTGGCTGGAATGCCAAGCCCAGGCTGTTTGGATGATGGTTTCGATATTGTCAAATTTTGGTTGCCAACCGAGGATGGCACGCGCCTTCTCAGATGATGCGATCAGGGTATCTGGATCTCCTGGTCTGCGATCGGCTATCTCAAGTGGGATCGGATGTCCTGTAACCTTGCGGGCTGCTTCAACGATTTGAAGATTGGAGAATCCAGTCGATGAGCCCAGGTTAAAGGCGGTAGATGGGTTGCCGTTTCGGAGATACTCCACTGCTAAAAGATGGGCATCTGCCAAGTCAAATGGATGGACATAGTCCCGAACATTGGTCCCATCTGGTGTCTGGTAGTCATCTCCAAAAATAGAGATCTTTTCGCGTTTGCCTTGGGCTACTTGCAAGACGATCGGCAAGAGATGGGTCTCTGGTCCATGGTCTTCTCCGATGGATCCATCTGGCTTGGCACCCGCTACATTAAAGTAACGAAGGGGCACATACTTGATCCCGTAGGCTTGATCGGCCCAGCGCATAATGGTTTCCATCATGAGCTTGCTTTCGCCATAAGGGTTGATTGGTTTTTGCGGAGTGGTTTCAAGAATCGGAATTTCTTCTGGAATGCCGTAAGTGGCAGCAGTTGAAGAAAAGACGATGTAGTGCACCCCACATTCATGCATGACTTCCAAGAGTTTGACCATGCCTGCTGTATTATTGTCAAAATATTTCAATGGATCGGCCATGGATTCAGCGACCAGTGAGTAAGCCGCAAAGTGGATGACCGCATCGATATCTGCATGTTCCTTAAAAACAGTGCGCATAAAGTCTTGATCCGCCAGGTCTCCTTGGTAAAAGACGGCATCTGGATGCACCGCTGCACGGTGGCCTGTGACCAGGCTATCGACCACGACGACTTTTTCCTGTCCTTCATTGACCAAACGGTCCACCATGTGGGAACCGATATAGCCAGCTCCTCCGAGTACGAGTATTGCCATTTGTTTTCCTTTCGCTTCTTGTCTTCTCTCTTATTGTACCAAATTTCTGCCTCTTCTCCACACTTAAAGTGTCGCAACAAAGCGTCTAAAGGCAGCTTGTCCTTCTGCGGTTCGCTTGTAGACTCCGGCATCTTCGAGCACGCGCGCAAAGATCTGACCGACTGATTCACGGACAAGGGCCTCTGCCTCTGCTTCGTCTGTAATAGCTGGGTGAGTAGCTTTCAAATCATCTGCCCAAGGCTGGTGGTAAGTTGCCACTGTGCTCTCACGTCCAAGCAAATAGTCTTGAACCTGCTTGAGCTCTTCCTTGAGGCGAGGTGGCAAAATGGCCAAGCCCATGACTTCGATCAGGCCGATATTTTCTTTTTTGATGTGTTGCACATCTGCATGTGGGTGATAAATGCCATCGGGATGCTCTGGTGAGGTTTGGTTGTCACGAAGCACCAAGTCCAGTTCATAATGCCCATCACGAATCCGGGCAATGGGGGTAATGGTATGGTGGGGCTGACCGTCGGATGCCGCTAAGACCTGAACAGCTGGATCCGAGTAGCCTCGCCAGGCTGTTAGGATATGGTCTGCCAGGGCAATCAATTGCGCCTTGTCATCTGAATTCAAACGAAGAACTGACATGGGCCAGTTGACAATTCCTACCGATACAGCCTCAAATCCCTTAATGGTAAAGCTTTCCTCCACAGGAGCCAGCTCCATAGGGAAGGTGTGGCGTCCGCCTTGGTAATGGTCATGAGTCAGGATGGATCCCCCTACAATGGGCAGGTCTGCATTGGAGCCCGCAAAATAGCCTGGAAAAGTCTCGACAATGGTCAAGAGTCGCTCAAAGGTCTTGCGACTAATGGCCATGGGAACATGCTGGCTATCGAGGAAAATGCAGTGTTCATTGAAGTAGGCATAAGGGGAATATTGAAAGCCCCAATCATGCCCGTCCATGTCAAAGCGGATAATCCGATGATTGGCACGGGCAGGATGGTCTAGGCGACCTTGATAGCCTTCATTTTCAAAGCACAGTTGGCAGGCTGGATAATGACTAGCTTTAGCCAGCTTCGCCGCTGCGATGTCTTTAGGATCTTTTTCAGGTTTTGACAGATTGATGGTGATTTCAAGGGAGCCATATGGAGTTTCTGCCTCAAAAGCGATATTTTGCGCAATCGCCTTGACCTTGATGTAATCATTGCGCTTGGAGAGGGCATAGAAATCAGCAATCGCGTCTTCCTTGGACTGACGATAGGTCTCCCAGAAACGATGGTTGACCTGACTAGGACTAGGGGTGACCCAAGCCATCAATTCCGCACCCAAACTGTCTTTTGCGGCCATGCTGTCTTGGATCTTATTATTCGCAACAGCGATTTCCACCAGCTGATCTTTGAGTGCGATCAAGTCAGCTTGATGAGCTGGGGCGTCTAGCCCTTCTTCTCCAATGCGACTCATAACGCGGTTTTTTAGATAAATCCGATCCATCTCTTCATAGTCACTTGCCGCAATGACGGCTGTGACAAATGCATCTAATACCAGTTCTGTCATCCTATCTCCTTTTTAATCAAGCACCCGTGTCCCTGCCGCAACCTCTGCAATGTAGAAACTTGGCGCATAGCCAATGATTTCCTCATAGCGTTTGCCAACAGCTTCTTTAAATGGTTCAACCTTATCTTTGTTGACAAGGGCGATAGCGCAACCACCAAAGCCTGCTCCCGTCATACGAGCACCAAGCACTCCTTCTTGTTCCCAGGCTGTATGCACCAAGGTATCCAATTCTAGACCAGTCACTTGGTAGTCATGCTCTAAGGATACGTGGGAAGCATTCATGAGACGGCCAAAGCCTTCCAAATCACCTGCTTCAAGCGCCTTGCGTGCTTGGAGGGTCCGTTGGTTCTCAAGTACAGCATGACGAGCCCGTTTGATGCGATTTTCATCCTTAATCAAGTAGCTGTAAGCATCAAAAGCCCAGAGATCCAATTCCCCTAAGGTTTGGATGTCTAGTTTTTCTTGGAGTTCAGAGACGGCGGTTTCACATTCTGCACGGCGTTCATTGTATTTGGAATCCGCTAATTCCCGGCGTTTGTTGGTATTCATGATGACTACGACATTGTCTTTGAGGTCCAGCGGTACCAGATCATACTCTAGGGTGTTGGTATCGAGATAAATAGCCCGTTGATCAGCTCCCATACCGATGGCAAATTGGTCCATGATCCCAGAGTTGACTCCGATAAAGTGATTTTCAGTTTGTTTGCCGATCTTGACCAGATCTAGACGATCTAACTGAAGATCATATAGTTTCTCAGCGATGACGCCAATCAAGAGCTCAAGCGATGCTGAAGAAGAAAGACCGGATCCATTTGGAATATTGCCATAGACATAGACGTCCATTCCGCTATCAATGACATGACCAGCTTCTTGTAAGA
Source organism: Streptococcus parasanguinis (assembly GCF_001069785.1). GTDB lineage: Bacteria > Bacillota > Bacilli > Lactobacillales > Streptococcaceae > Streptococcus > Streptococcus parasanguinis_T. Next base: position 43,342 of record NZ_JVSR01000110.1, on the reverse strand, counting down.
AATGGAGCACGCCTTTTGGATAGTTGGTCCAGTTGTGCTCTTTTTCAAAGTGGAGATTTTCAAGTGGAACTTCAATGATCCCCTTGTCTTCAAAGTTTCCTGAGAAGAAACGCAAGACCTTATCCTCGCGCTTTCTTGCCGCTCCGTAGGTACCAAGTGTGATGGCTGCTGGGAAGACATGCCCACCATTATAGTCAGTGTGTTCACCGATCAGATTAATCCGTCCTGGTGAAAAGAAAGTGTGGTCAGCCTTTTCCCCAAAGACAGCCTGGAATTTTGCTTGTAAATCTTGAGATGTGATTGTTGTCGTCATGAGAAACTCCTTTAGTTTTGTAAACGTTTTTATACTTGTATTATATCTGATCGCAAGTAAAACTTCAAGTGTTTTTAGTAAAATTTTATTAATTTTTTATTTTATGCCCAGAAAGGCGATAACAAAGGGTTTTCCTCCGATTACAACTTCTATTCCATCATTGCCATCTCGAGTTAATTTTAGTAAACTTTTACCAAAAAATCTCAATTGGGAAATCACCCAATTGAGATTCTGAATCCTTTAGTGTTTCTTTCTTGGATAGACAAAAGATCCAAGGAAAGTTAAGAGGCTGATGCCCATGAGGGAGAGGAGGTTCCCTGTTTGACCGGTTTTTGGCAATACCGATGATGCAGGACTTGCTGAAACACTTGCAGGAGCCTGATCAGTGGCTTGTTTCACAGCGATCGGAATAACTTGTGGAGCATCAAGAGTGCTAGCTTTTTCTTGCTTGCTAACAAGGACCTGAGTTCCTGTGTTACCAACCTCTACTGGTTGTGTCTGATGGGTTGGTTCTTGGACTGGTGAAGTTGGATCTTGGCCTGGTGAAGTTGGATCTTGGACTTCTGGTGTTGGCAATGGAGCAGGTGCTGGATAGAAAAGACCATGACCAATGCGGTAGGCATACTCTGTTTCCGACATTTTTCCGTCTACAATTTTTGGAATATCAACCGGTAAGGTACCTAGATGTTCCTTGCCATTGAAGATGACTTCCACTCCTGCAGGAATATTAGGACCAAATGCATTGTCTGGTTTGAGGGATTCCGTTGGATCCATTCCCTTATTTCCATAGACTGCTAAAATGGCTTTGGCTGCGGGATAGTTGGCTACATCATAAGGTTTAGAGATAGAAAGGACAGCTGCCTTCTTATGGTTGGTATTGGCATAATTGACGATTTCTGTTGGAATCTTGGTCCGCCAGAAATCTTTATCCAGTTGCCCTTCATAACCGATCTCTGAAATCACTACGATATGGGTGGCTTTTTCAAGGTCTTCTTTTAGACTATCAAGGGTGGATTCCTTAGTGAAGTTCTTGGCCACAAAGGAGGTATCTTTTGGAAGCACTCCATCCGCGATTAAGCGACGCATGCCCAAATTTAGTCCTGGGACTTCATTTTCAAAAGCTCCGAGTAGTAAGACATGGTCCCCTGTTTGCACCTTAAATGGCAAGGTATTGTCTTCATTTTTTACAACCGTCACCGCTGCTGCTGCAATCTTGCGTTCCAAGTCACGGTTGAGGCTAGATCCGACTGCTTCCTCTGCTTTTTCAGCTGTCCGAGCACTTGGATCAAAATTCAGGACCCCACGTTTTTCTTTGAGGGTCAGGATCCGACGAACCGACTCATTTAAGCGTTCTTCTGAGATGTCACCGGTTTGGACCGCATCTACCACTGCATTGACGATGGTATCAATCTTGGTCAAATCGGCTTTGCTGCGAAGGGTCGTTGGCATCAAAACCAGGTCAACTCCGGCTTTGATAGCCATCTTCACGGCTTCCACCTCACCGAAGTTCTTAGCGATAGCATCCATTCCCATGGCATCAGAGACAATCACGCCCTTATAGCCGTATTTCTTCCGTACCAAGCCCGTTAAAATATCATCAGATAGAGTAGCTGGAACATAGATTTTCTCACCCGTTTCTTTTGACACAACCTGATCTTTTTCAATCTGCGGGTATTGGATATGAGCCGTCATCAAGAGGTCTACCCCTTCATCCATAGCTTTTTTGAATGGAAGGAGTTCCAATTTTTCAAGCTCGGCAAGAGATTTATCCACCAATGGCAGACCCGTATGTGAATCGACTGCTGTATCTCCGTGGCCTGGAAAATGCTTGGCAGCTACAGCGACATTGTAGTCTTGAATCCCTTTCATCATCGGAATACCCAAGTAGGCAACCCGGTTTGGGTCAGATGAGAAGGAACGAAGCCCAATTACAGGGTTTTGAGGATTATTATTGGTATCTAGAACCGGAGCAAAGTCCACATTCAGGCCTAGTGCAGAAAGTTCACGTCCTATGATTTGACCGGCTTCTTTCGCTAGTTTGGGATCATTGGTAGCCCCAATGGCCATATTCCCAGGAAGGGCTGTACCCGTACCCAAGCGGTAGACGATCCCCCCTTCTTGGTCGATGGCTAACAATAGCGGAATTTTCCCGTTATTGGCCTTGTTTTCAATCGCTGCCTTTTGCATATCTTGCGTCAGAGCCAGGGTTTGCTTGGTCTCTTTGACGTTTTCAGCAAAAAGAATGACGCCTCCAAAATCATATTTATCAATCGCATCTGCTACTTCAGCATTGACCTTGGTGAGATCCTGTGGCGACTCCTGATTAGCCTCCTGCCACTTACGGAAGTCCGGCATGATCATTTGAGTCACCTTTTGTTTGAGTGGCATGTTTTCAATCAGTTTTTCCACTTCAGGAGATGCTGTCTCTGTCGATGTTACCGTTGGAGAGGCAGCAGGGACAGCTGCACGGTCTGTTGTCGTCGGCGTTTCGGCCACTTCTCCCTGATTTTCTGTGGCGGTTTCTGGAGTTGGAGAAGCCACCACCTCTTCTACTGTTGCTGCCGGTTCATTGGCTTGATCCGGTGCTTGAGCTGTGTCTGCTTTTGCTGTTTGAACGGATAATAGAGCAAAAGCCGTTAATAGGGCCGCAGATGGATAAATGATTTTTTTCATAAAGCGACCTCCTTTCTTTCAATAGATATTGTACCATTGTTTTATAGTTTTGTAAACGGTTGCAATATCTAAAACAGAAAAAGGATAAGCTTTTTTACTTATCCCTTAGTTCGTTCATATTTTTTTAAAACACCATTTCTTGACCGTTTTCTGTCACTTGGTAAGTGCCCTCAGCAAGATCGATTCGAGCTACTGCTGTGACAGTCTGGTCTTTGTTTTGGCGCGTGATGACAATGGTATGATCATCTGGTGTTTCCACTTCAATGCTTCCTTCTAGGTCAAAAGCTTGCGAGTTGTTCCGGAAACTAAAGAGTTTGAGAAGGGATTGCACGACTGGACGCTCTACTTCTTGAGCGATTTCTTCATTGCTGTAGTAATGACGGTTGATATTGCGGCCTTCTTTGGTGTTTTCTAAGAGTTCCAAATCATTCTTCCCAGCTAGGAATCCAACATAATAAACTTGTGGAATGCCTGGCGCAAAGGCTTGAATCAAGCGGGCTAAGAAATACTTGCCATCGTCATCTCCAAGCGCTGAATAGTAGGTCGAATTGATTTGGTAGATGTCCAAGTTGTTGTATTCTGCTGTGGAATATTTGCGTTTCACATTCGCTCCTACCTTATAGAGCTCATTTGATGCATAGTCAATTTCTTCATCTGTCAAGATATCCTTGACATCGACTACCCCAATCCCATCATGGGTGTCGAGTGTCGTGAACTGCTTCATAGGACTCATCTTCAACCACTTGGCAAGGCGCTCCACTTTTGAACTATAGAGGCTATAGAGGGTTACCATGGGTAGCGCGAAATCATAGACATAATAGTCGTGATCGGCAATCTTAAATTGGATGGAATAGTGTTCATGAATCTCTGGCAAGAGCTCAGCACCATAGCTGGCCGCCATATCGCGCACCTTATCCAACAAATCCCAAATATCTGGCTCCACGAAGAAATCATTAGTATCCAATTTCTTGACTGCATAGGCAAAGGCGTCCAAACGAATGAGGTCACAGCCATTGCTTGCCAGATGTTCGATGGTCTTGCGAATAAAGTCCATGGTCACTTCCTTGGTCACGTCTAGGTCAATCTGCTCTTCCCCGAAGGTATTCCATAGATGCTCGGTCGTCCCATCCGCAAAAGTGATAGCTTGTTTAGGAGCCCGGTCTTTGCGCTTATAAATCAAATCTACATCTGCTTGAGTTGGGCGATTCTCTGGCCAGAACTTGTCCCAGTTGAGAAAGAGATCCTTGTAGGCACTTTGGTCATGCTTTTCTTGGTAGTCCTTGTAGTATTTAGATTGACGAGAAATGTGATTGATCATAAAGTCAAACATAAGATAGTACTTGTCGCCCAAGCGTTTGACATCTTCCCAATCTCCAAAGGCTGGATCCACTTGGTCATAGTCCACAGGCGCAAAGCCTCGGTCACCAGTTGATGGGAAAAATGGCAAGAGGTGAACCCCACCTACTGCATCCCCAAAGTGCTTCTCTAGATTTTCATAGAGATCCTTAAGGTTATTTCCTAAGCTATCTGAGTAAGTGATTAACATTGTTTTGTTTTGAATTGGCATAATGGTTTCCTTTTCTTTTTTGAAAGCCAAGTCTTAAGAGACCTGGCTTTCTTGAGTTTTTCTATTTTAGAATTGCTTCCTAGGATACGATTTAAATCAGCAAGCTGAATCGTTACTTTGTATTTGGAATTGAACACGGGACTAATTTCTTAGGAAAAAAGATAAATCTCCTTGTGTGCAAGCACACTACGTCGATTTCCTATATTTCCACAGCCGTTACTACTTCAGTAGTTTACGGATGTGGATGCCTTAGGGTACTACAGAAATTTTCAGCAAGCTGAATCGTCCCTTTGTATCTTATTTGTTATTTCACTGCGCCGTTGCTCATTCCTGCGATGATATGGCGTTGGAAGAAGAGATAGACAATGGTGATACTGATAATGCCGACCACGTAAGAGGCAAAGCTTGGTCCGTAGTCGTTGAAATATTGGCCTGCGTAGTTGTATTGGAACAATGGCAGGGTCCACATTTTGGAATCCCGGTTCAAGACAAGGAGTGGCAACATGAAGTCATTCCAGAACCAAAGGGCATTGATGATCATGGTTGTCGCATGCATGGGTTTCATCATTGGGAAGATGATGCGGAAATAGGTTGTGAATTTATTAGCCCCATCGATCTCTGCTGCTTCATCCAGACTTTCTGGGATAGAGATTTTGATATAGCCGACATAGAGGAAGAGGGTCTGTGGAATCGCATAGGTCAAGTAGAGCAAGATCAAACCAAAGGTGTTAGCCAAACCGAGTTTACTCATCATAACCGTAATCGGAATCATGATAACTTGGAAAGGTACGAAAATCCCAAGAATCAAGAGGGTGTACATGATGGTAAAGGCTTTTCTCTTACTCATATTACGTGCGATGGAGTAGGCTGCCATGGGGATAAAGATCATTACTGCAAGTAAAGACAAGACAGTGATGACGACAGAGTTCCAATAATAGCCTCCGATCCCATCAGCCAAGAGACGGCTGAAGTTGTCCCATGTGAAGTTGGTTGGAAATCCAAAGAAATTGTCTACGATATCCTTGGTTGGTTTGAAGGAACTAAAGAGGGTGGCAAGGAGTGGCACTAAAATCAGAACCGATCCTAGAATCAATAGAATGTATTTGCCAATCAAGGCTTTTCTTTCATCTTGTTTCATCGTGCTTCTCCTCTTAAATTTCAAATTTCTTAGATACTCTCAATTGGATGATTGAAATCACTACAATCAAGAAGAACAAGATTACGGCAATGGCATTGGCATAACCGAATTGGTTGTTTTTAAAGGCATAGTTATAAACCAAGAGCCCAAGTGAGGTTGTGGCATTATTTGGACCACCACCAGTCATGGCAAAGACTTGGTCAAAGGCGGTAAGCCCACCTTTTAGGGCTAGGATAAAGACCATAGAGACACTTGGTAGTAAGTAAGGCAATTCAACATTCCAGAAGACTTGCTTGCTAGTCGCGCCATCGATTCTTGCTGCTTCTGTAATTTCAGATGGGATAGATTGCAGACCAGCTAGGAAGATAATGATGGGCATAGCTACTCCTTGCCAAAGAAGGACAAAGACAGCCGCGAAGATCGCTCCCCACTTAGTCCCTAAAAGACTGGTTTGAAGAAACTCGATATGAAGGGCATTCCCAATTGCTGGAAGACCGTAGTTGAAGACTTGTTTGAAAATCAGAGCCACTGTCAAACCAGACAAAACTGCTGGGAAGAAGAACCAAGCACGAAAGAAGGTTTGGCCTTTGATCTTAGAGTTCAAGACACGCGCAATGAAGATCCCAAGGGCAATCTCACCAACTACCATAGCAATCGTGATGATTGCAGTAAAGCCAATAGCATTCATGAATTTTGGATCCATAAAGAGGAGCTTAAAGTTGTTCAAGCCGACAAACTTGTAGTTATAGGTCAAACCTGTCCAGTTGGTAAAACTGTAAAAGGCTCCTTGGAACATTGGCACATAGAAGAAAATTGCTTGTAATAAGAGGGGAATGACCACAAAAGCCCATGCCCAATATTTTTGTAATACTTTTTTCATTGTCTCTCTACTCCTAATCCACATCCGCTTTCATCGGGTTAAAGAAGGCATTCAAATCATTGACCATTCCTTGTTTATCACCTGTCAAGACATAGTTCATCGTCAAGGTATGGAAGTCTGCTTCACTGGTCCAGTATTGTTGCAACCACACCAAGTGACGATCCGTAAAGGCATATTTGGTCATCCCAGCAAGCGGTGAATCCTCTCCTGCTTGTTTGACCCCTTCGATCGCTGTTGGAGATCCGTCCACATCATAGTACTTTTGCATGACTTCTGGACGGGTCATGTATTCCACAAAGGCATTGGCTTCTTTTGGATGTTTGGTAGTAGCAGAGATAGACCATGCTAAGTCTCCTGCACCAACGGTTAAGCTTTGTCCTTTTTCTTTTCCTGGAATCATGAAGGTTCCAATCTTAAATTTCGGTTTTTGTTCATTAATCGCTGTAATCGCCCAAGACCCATTTGGTGTCATGAGGACGTCCCCACGCGCGAAGGCTCCGATAACGTCTGTATAGCCAGCACCTTCCCAGTTCTTTTGCTTCGAACCTTTAATGCGAAGAATATCCATCACCTTGATGTCATCTTTCATAATCGGATCCGTCAATTTAATAGCATTTGGTTGAGAATAACGAAGATATTGATTGGCTTCTTTTCCTCCACCTGCTGCTGTCGCAAAGGCTAATTGATTGTAACCATTGAGTGTCCAAGCATCTGCACCTGCAATTCCAAATGGTGTTTGTCCTTTAGCAACGATGTCTTTGACTAACTGTTCAAATTCATCCCAGGTTTCAGGGACCTTCAAGCCTAGTTCTTCGAATTTATCTTTGTTGTAGTAGATTCCGTAAGCATTGGCTGTAAAGGGAACGTTGTAGACTTTTCCGTTCACGGCATATTTTTCAGCATAGCCATTTTTCACGCGTTTCATATAGTCTTTATTGGACAAATCTTCGAAGACACCTGCTTTTGCCCATTCTTGTAGTTCGATGGACTGTGGGTAAATATTAACCACATCTGGCACATCTCCTGCGAGGACACGTGTTTTCAATACTTCTCCACCGTTCGGTACATTGACAACTTTGACCTTGACCTTTGGGTTTTCCTTTTCAAAATCACGCGCGATTTCTTCCAAAGTTTTAGTCATTTCTTTTTTCTGGTTGAAATACTCGATGGTCACTGTGCCATCCGCAGATTTTCCATCGTTGGAGCAGGCACCGAGCCCAAACAAGGCTAGGCCTGTAGTCGCAAGAAGTCCGATTTTTTTATACCATTTCATTTGGCTGTCTCCTTTTATTTTTTGACAAAAATATATTGTTTGCTGAGGAAATCTCCCTGAGGAAGAACGACGGTTAAGCCAGCATACATGAGCTCGGCTCCTGAATAGACTTTATCTGTCCCTTCTAGGCTATAGAGCGCATCTTCTTCCAACCCTTTGAGTTTCAGGGTCGGCTCGATCTCTTCAACCGTTGATAAGACTCGTACATAGGTTAAAACCGTACGGTCTTGATAAGTGAACTGGACGGCTGCTTGATTGCTTCCTTGGCTTGGATTGATCAAGCGGTAGTGTTTTCCGAATTGAACAACTGGTCGAATCGTTTTGTAATGAGCGACTTGAGCTGCGATCCGATCCAACTCTTCTTGCGGAAGACTGGTTAGATCCAATTCATAGCCCAGATTTCCCATCATGGCTACATGACCTCGCGTTTCAAGTGGTGTCATCCGTTCCATCTGGTGATTTGGCACTGCTGATACGTGAGCCCCCATAGAAATGGTTGGATAGAGATAGCTAGATCCATACTGGATTGGAAGTCTAGCAATGGCATCCGTATTGTCACTTGCCCATACCTGAGGGAAGTAACGCATCATACCAAGGTCGTTGCGACCACCACCACCGGAGCAGGACTCAAAGAGGATGTTCTCATACTTCTCTGTTAAGTAAGAAACCACTTCATAGAGACCCAAGATATAAGCATGGGATTGCATCTTGGTTTCAAGGTAAGTTTTACCATTTCCAAGTTTGGTGATATTGCGGTTCATATCCCATTTGATGTAGTCGATCTCATGGTTTCCAAGTAAGTCATCCAAGACCTGCTTGATATAAGAAACCACTTCTTTATTTGCGAAATCGAGTACTAGTTGATTCCGTGAATAGGTGTGTTCATAGCCTGGGACTTGAATAGCCCAGTCCGGATGAGCCCGGTAGAGGTCGCTATCAACAGAAATCATTTCTGGCTCCACCCAAAGGCCAAATTGAAGTCCCTTGCCGTGGATGCCCTGGATCAGTTCTGCTAGGCTTCCTCCTAATTTTTCTTCATTGACAGTCCAGTCACCGAGGGCCCGATTGTCATCATAGCGATTGCCAAACCAGCCATCATCAAGAACGAAGAGTTCGATTCCCACTTTTTGAGCCTCATCCGCTAGCTCCAATAATTTGTCTTTCTTAAAGTCAAAGTAGGTTGCTTCCCAGTTGTTGATGAGAATTGGACGTTCTTTATGGGCAAACTGGCTAGAAATGATATGGTTTTGGACAAAAGCTTGACTCTCTTGACTGAGTCCGGTCAATCCCTTATGGGAGTAGCTAATCATGGCTACCGGCGTATCAAAACTCTGATTCGGTGCCAACTCCCAGGAGAAGTTTTCTGGATTGATTCCCAATCCAACGCGAACTTCATTGAGTTGATTCTTTTGAACAAATCCTTCAAAATTTCCACTGTAGAGCAGTTGGAAGGCAAGAGCAGAACCGGCATCTTCTGTCACTTCATGGTCAGCAAGGATAAGAGCTGGGGTCTGGGCATGTCCAGAAGCACCACGGTTGGAGCTGATGGAGAAGATTCCTTGCTCTACTTGCTGGCGGCGGACTGTTTTTTCTCTCGCATAGGCCCCTTGAAGGGTGATGACATCGTAGTCACCTGCTGGGACATCGGCCAACACACTGAAGGCCTTGTGGATCACGACGATTTCATCACTGCAGTTTTCAATCTTTGAAAAGCTAGTGATGGTTGCTCGATCCTCGTAAGCCGTGTAATAGAGGGTCAAACGCAGGGCCGCTTGATCATCTTCAAAGACCAAGGCCAAGGTTTCAGCACTATCTACTGTATGTGGATTGGGAAGACCAGTTGCCCCGACACTGCCAGAGTAGATATTGGCTCCGACATAGAGGAAATCCGTCACCTCTGTGGCGCCGTGCTGGATTTGAATAGACGGCTTTCGGAAATCTCCAAGCCCGTGCTGTCCTAGGATCTGACGCTGGGTATCCAAGCTGAAGGTTCGATTGTCAGGTGTTGGATTTCCAGAGAAAGCATGATCCTTCTCATGCACCGTATTGGAAAAATGATAAGACGGGATCGGACGTCCCAGATGCTTAAGCATCAGGTAGCCATCTCGATTTTCAAGGATCAGGCTCAGTCCCTTACTTTCTACATAGAACAAATTTTGTTCAATACGAATTGCCATATCTTCCTCCATTGGACCCGAAAAATATCACTATGTATTTTTAATTTCAGTTCCAATAACTTTCTTTTTTAGCATGTCTTTATTTTACTTGATGTAAACGCTTTCGAAAATAGAATTTTGTTGGACTTATATGGTAAAATGTTAGGTAGGAGGTTTCCCTATGTTAGTCTTTTCTGAATACCAAACCGATACCATTGACCTAGCCCTTGATTTTTATGGCTATGAAGATTGTCCAAAAAACTATGAATTTGGCCCTAGCGTCCGAGATAATTTTGTCTTGCATTTTATTACAGAAGGAAAGGGAGTCTTCCACTTCAATAAAAAAGAAATCCACCTAGAGGCCGGGGATCTCTTTCTTCTTCCCAAAAATAAGGTGACCTACTACAAGGCCGATGCAGAAGAACCTTGGTCCTACTACTGGATTGGCATCAGTGGCACCAAGGTGAGTGATTTCATGCGTTTTTCAACCCTGCATGAAAAAGGCTTTTTAAAGAAAACAGAGGTGGAAACAGAAAAGATCGGCCAGTTTATGGAGCGACTCGTCCACAAAGCAGAGGCTTCAAAAATGACTTCTCACTACCAACTCCACCTTCTCTCGCAGATCTATGAACTGCTATTTCTTATCAGTGAAGTGGCTCCCGATATCCATCGGAGCCATCCATCTCCAACCTATCAACTCTACCTGACCTGCAAGCATGTGATTGAGACGCATTACAATAAAGAGCACTTGAGTATTCAAGAGATCGCTGATGACCTCAATGTCCATCGCTCCTATCTGACAACTGTCTTTAAGGAGTTTCACCAGATCTCTCCCAAGGAATTCTTACACTCGGTCCGAATGCAGCGTGCCCAGCAGTTACTGACCAACACAGACGAGAGCATCAAGATTGTAGCTTACTCAGTGGGCTTTTCAGATCCCCTCTATTTTTCAAAGGCTTTTAAGGCCTATAGCCAGCTGACTCCTAGCCAATATCGCAATAAACATAAAATTTAGTAAAATTTTATTTCTTTTTACTAGTTTTTAGAGTATACTGGAAGTAGAAATCAATAAAGGATGAACTATGACAACGATTAAAGACATTGCGGAAAAAGCAGGCGTTTCTCAGGCAACGGTCTCTCGCGTCCTCAACCAGGATGCGACCTTATCTGTTGGGGAAGACACGCGCAGTCGGATTCTTCGCATCGCTGAAGACTTGCATTACCAAAAGAAAAACCGCAAAACAGGGCCTCAACCAGTTGAGGATTTTCATAAAATCGTCATCTTTGAATGGTACACGCGTGAAGAAGAATTAGATGACCTCTACTACTATGCCATTCGGATGGGGTTGGAAAAACAAGCCCAGGAATTAGGCTATGAGATCTTTCGTATCTTCAATAATGACGATTGGTCCTTGATTCAGGAGGCAGACGGCATTATCGCTCTTGGGAAATTCAGTCCCAAGACCATTCGAGATCTAGAAAGCTACGGCAAACCCCTGATCTTTGTCGATAGCAATACCCTCTATTTAGGGCATTCCTGTGTGACGACCGATCTAGAAGATTCTGTCATCACCGCTCTCGAGTATTTCCTTGAGCATGGCCACAAGGAGATCGGGCTCTTGGTCGGGCAGGAAGAGACGGCAGATGCGACACCGTTACAGATGGATCCCCGTCAACGGACCTTTCAACAGTTTCTCACGGAAAAAGGACTTTATGAGGAGCGCTTTGTCTCTGTTGGGCAATTCTCGACCGAGTCGGGTTATCAGATGATGGAGCAACTGATTCAAGCATTGGGCGACGACTTACCAACTGCCTTTTTCATGGCCAGTGATGCCTTAGCTGTCGGAGCTCTTCGGTCCCTTCAGGAGCATCAAATCGCAGTTCCTGAGCGCGTCAGCCTCATTTCCTTCAATGATACTTCCATCGCCAAGTACGTCTTTCCTGCTCTCTCTACAGTGACCGTCTACACAGAAGAAATGGGTAAGCAAGCCATTCAAATGTTGCGGCAGACCTTTCAAGGGAGTCAACCAAGTGTTCCCTATATGGTCAAATTAGCTACCAAACTCACGATTCGAGACAGCAGTCGCTAGGAGGTCTTATGAAAACACACGAAATCCTCTTTCAAACCCTTTCTCAGGCAGATGATTATGTCAACGGGGAGCAGCTGGCAAAAGAATTAGGCGTTTCCCGCACCTCCATCTGGAAGGCTATTCAGCGCCTGGAAAAAGATGGGGTCGTCATCGAATCCCTCAAAAAGAAGGGTTATAGACTAGTCTCAGGCGATATTCTGCTTCCTGAAGTCATCGCAAAAAATACCCAATTGACCGTTTCCTTAAATGAACAATGTAGCTCCACCCAATTGGATGCCAAATTAGGCATAGAAGCCCATCAAGAAGGCAAGGCGCTCTATCTGGCCAAGTCCCAATCTGCCGGAAAGGGCCGCTTTGGTCGCGACTACTACTCTCCCGATCAAGGCGGCATCTATATGTCTCTTCATCTCAAGCCCCAACTCCCACCTGCGGAGCTCCCCCCTTATACCCTCATGGTCGCAGGAGCCATCTATAAGGCTATTAAAAATCTGACCCTGATCGATGTCGATATCAAATGGGTCAATGATATTTACTATCGCCATAAAAAAATTGGGGGAATCCTAACCGAAGCTATCACATCCATCGAGACTGGCCTTGTCACGGATGTCATTATCGGAGTCGGTCTCAATTTGGCTATCTCTACTTTTCCAGATGAGCTAGAAAGCAAGGCTGGTTCCTTATTTGAAGGCCCTTGTCCCATCACCCGCAATGACCTCATCAGCGAGATTTGGAGGGAATTTCTTCATACGGATATTGATGAACTGGTCTACCTCTACAAAGAGCGCTCCCTGGTCTTAGGACGAACCGTTACCTTTGAGCAGAACCAACAGACCTATCAGGGCCTCGCCAAAGACATCTCCGATACCGGCCAACTCTTGGTCCAATTAGACAAGCAAGAAGAAATCTGGCTCAATAGCGGAGAAATCTCCCTCAAGCAGTGGAATCTATAAAACAGAGCTCACAACTCACAAAAGAGTCTGGGACAAAACGCTGTCTCAGACTCTTTTGTGTGAAGAAATATCAAAAATTTTTAAACCAATTCTTGATAAATTCTAAGCATATATCCAGTAAGAATTTGATAAATAATAATACAATTCCAATCTTCACAAACATGTAATATTTAAATGTGTCATCAAATTCATGCACACGGATCGGAAAGGTGAAGATATTAGACGGATTGATAAGAAAATATAGTGAGATACAAATAGATAAAACCAACGCCACTATAAAAATTTTTTTATGTATTTGCATTTTTTACCTTTTCCTTTCTTGTTTTCCAACATTAAATACCAATCACCAATTTTATACCTTCATCATATACCAATTTCAAAATAATACAAGTCTGTTTTTCTAATCATTTTTATGATATAATAATAAAGTTCGAATGATAAACAAAAAACTCAGTAACTATTCCAACAAACTCTGTAAAATTAACTTTTTAGATAGCAGCATGATATATTTAAGCTACTAAACAGTTCAATTCAGTATGTTTTTTGCCCCATTTTTAAATCATGACATTGAAAACACCTAAAAGTACTTCCCTAAAATCAGCTATATCTCAACATTTTTGATTACTTTCAATATTAAAAGTTCTTACAAATTCATGCAGGGGGCATCTAAATCAACAGGAAAAAGCCTTGATTTCAAGGCTTTTTTGCTTGTCATTTTGTTTTTTGTACCAAATAATTATAAAAGTTTTCTAACGTTATCAAATTCTTCATTTATTTTCTCTTGTAGTGTATGACCATATACTGCTCTTCTTCTATAGCCTGAGACTCGTTTGATGAAAATAAATCCGCAGAAAAAGTAAATGCTTCTAGTAAAACATTATCTGCTCATACTGTTTTATTACATTCTTGGGTATGTAATAAAACCAGCACAATCAAGAAGAGATTAATAATTAGTAATACAAGTATTTTATTATGTTTGATTTCCATAACTATATTATGGTCGGTCGCCTTCTTCTTATCAAAAGGTTTTGAAAAATAAAATTGTCAACATACTAATAACTAAATTTAGAGAGTGGGACAGAAATCGGTAATTCGTTAGAATTCGATTTCGTCGTCCCACCTCCGCACAGTTGAGTAGGGCTGTAAAAGCTGATGAAATCAGCGCAGTAGAGCCCACTCAACCACTGCGTCTTACTCGATAATCCAAAGACAATTGAGAGGCTAGGACTTTTGTGTCCCAGCCTCATCTATTTTCTTATCTCACATAAATATTTTACATGACCAGGTTCATCAAATTCGTTTTTCTCAATAGCATACGCCACATTTGTATCCTTATTGAGAAATAGTATCATAGAATATGGTGCCATAAAACTTGCTTTCTCTTTCAAGAACCAAGAATCAAAACATTGGTCGCCTTCGTATAACACGATTCTTTCATATTCATCTACATCATCACCTTCTGAAAGTCGTGCTCTTACTTCAAAATTAGCGCTGGGTTCTTTTCTCAAGATATCCCCAATCCAATAAGTTGCTTGTTGAAGCGAATAGAAATCAGCAATCCCCCAACGGAAGTACTCTCCCATTTTTTCTTCTACAAATTCAAAATCTTCAGTGGTGTCCATATCTCTAAAACTTGTTATTCTCATATAGTATTCTCACTTTCTATTGATACAACTTATTTTTATTTTACAGCAAGCAACAAGGCTAGCTTGTTATTTAAAGGATCTTTCTTAGTTGCAGTAATTTGATTCAAATCCTTATATAAATTTATTATATCAAATTTATGTAATTTTGTCAATTTTGTCAGATTTAGTACACACTAGGATAACTGAGAGTCAATTCTTGATCTAGGAGATACACAATATAAAAACGCTTAATCCCTTTGTATAGAATAAGCGTTAAATGACAAGAGCAAAAGAAAAGATTAATTATTGTGGTCAATTTTCATCTAAATCCTTCAGTGCCTTCTTATAAGCCTCACTATCTTTCTTATAATAATCACGCTCTACACCAGAGATATCTACAGTAAAGACACCATCTTCATATATATAACTTGTTGTACGGTTTAACATTTGCGAGCCCATTAACTCAATTGTTTCATTCTTTCGATCAATTACAAAGTTGTCAGCAACACTACTATCAAGTATCCCTTGATTTCCTGAGATAGTAAATGCTCGTTCATTTCTAGATTCACTAACCCAATAATATTCCCCATCCAAAGTCTGATTTCTTTGATTAGAGCATGAAATTAAAGGCATACTCAAAATCGTTAAAAATAGTAGAATCAATAGTTTATCCAATGTAATACCTCCTTAATTGTTTATGTTATAACAAAATACCATTATAGGAATACTACGAAAATGTCTATGATAACAGCAATTTTTAAAGATGTCTGTTACAATAGCAAATTAATCTCACAGAATCAAAAACGCACTCTATTCTCCATAGTGGAGCTAATTAGAATGCGTCATTAGGGACTAAAAGATGACTATTATCAACTATTTATCGTCACCTTTAATCATATTTTTAACGCCTTCGATTGCTCCTTCAACAGCATCTTTTGCGTCTTCTGCGACTTCTTTAACTTTAGAAACTACTTTTTCAGCAGCTCCTTCTTTTTCTGTTTTCTTATCGCCAGTCAATTTACCGAATCCTTCTTTGACTGTACCTTTTGCTTGATTGATTTTTTCTTCTGTAGACATACTATTACCTCCATCTGTAATATATTTTATTTTATATCAAAAGAAAATCGATTTTTCGCTTAAATCTTATGCTAAGTGTGCCATCATTCAGTTAAATTGAAATAGTGCTTTACTTAGGTTTATTTGATTATATCGGCTTATAGCCTATATAATCTTATTGTAAAAGTTAATATGAACAGAACTAAAAATTGTATAGAGTATGTTGATCTAACCCGAAAAATCGATTATACTTATGACTTATTTGTCATCACCATTAAATAAATTCTTTACATCTTTGATTGCGCCTTAAACAGCATCTTTTACTTAGTTGCCTTTTTCTTCTGTAATTTTGAAATAACGAATCTTCTCAAAACTACAATCAAATCATAATCTTTTCCTGTTATAAAGATTATGATCTATTCTTGAAAAAAGAAATTTATTCCTTCTTCCCTAAGAAGAATGAAACGACACAAACAACAATGACAGCTCCCGCAATTGAAGGAAGCAATGCCATACCTGCCAAAGATGGTCCCCAAGTACCCAAAAGAGATTGTCCAACTGATGAACCAATTAAACCTGCTAAAACATTAGCAATGATACCCATTGAACCACCCTTTTTTGTGATTCCTCCTGCAATGAGACCAATAAGGCCTCCTACAATAATAGACCAAAGCATAATAGGACTCCTTTCTATCTCAAAGAAACACTATTTAAATCATATTCAATAAGCAATTATGATGAATATAACATTTTTGTATTTTGATTTTTTAGCTAAAAGTCTCTTATTGAATAAAAAATTAAAGCGCTTACTTTTCTAGAGATAATATAATTATAGACTATTTTTTATATGGAGTCAACTAAAATACTTGACTTTTTTAAAATTGTTGAAATATATTAAATTATAAAACAAAATACCTAAATAGTATTATTGTTTGTGATAAACAAATAGAAAATATATGTTGAATCATTCTATTGTATATTGATTTATATATATTTTCCTGCTTTTAAATTATGTCTTATCTCACTTTATTTTTTATAGTTATTTACATTTGTTTAATGTATAAAATAAATATAAAGTGTGTGTTTCGTTAATTTTTTAAAGCAAAGCAGAAATGTAGCTAATTGCTTATATCATTAAAAGATTTTTTTAGATTCTCAACATATCTGTATAGTAATAGCCTCTTAAAAATTTTGATCAAAAAGCACCCCATCTTCTATAGTAGATATAAAAACTATAGAATTTAGGGTGCTTTTTTAGGATAGACTAGTTGGGATTGAATGATAACAAATAACTATTATTTGTCGTCACCTTTAATCATATTTTTAACGCCTTCGATTGCTCCTTCAACAGCATCCTTTGCGTCTTCGGCAACTTCTTTAACTTTAGAAATTACTTTTTCAGCAGTTCCTTCTTTTTCTGTTTTTTCATCGCCAGTTAGTTCACCAACTTTTTCTTTTACAGCACCTTTTGCTTGGTTTAATTTTTCTTCAGTTGACATAGTCTTGCCTCCGTTATAATTTATTTATTCTATGAATAATTTTTACTCGAATTAAATCTGATCGTCATTTAACCTATTAGTTGGCTTATGACCATTTACCATCTTTTATCTTGACAACTATTTGTCGTCACCTTTAATCATATTTTTAACGCCTTCGATTGCTCCTTCAACAGCATCTTTTGCGTCTTCTGCGACTTCTTTAACTTTAGAAACTACTTTTTCAGCAGCTCCTTCTTTTTCTGTTTTCTTGTCGCCAGTCAATTTACCGAATCCTTCTTTGACTGCTCCTTTTGCTTGGTTTACTTTTTCTTCTGTAGACATGGTCTTACCTCCGTTTGTATATGTTTTTATATATCCAAATTCAAATTAATGAACACGTGGTTTTTCATTTGATGAAGAATCAGTTACAGCTTCTACGCCTTCACCAACTTTTTCTTTAACTGCTGAGAATCCATTTCCTAAACCTGTTTTAACATTTTCAAACTGTTCAGATGCGAATTCACCTGTTGATTCAACAACTCCAGTCACACGATCTTGCAAGCTTACTGAGTCAGCTTCATATTGTTCTTTTGTTTTAATATCAACAACATTCACATTCACTTCAACAACTTCCAAGTCAGTCATCTTAGAAACTTGTGATACAACTACATCTTTAATGTGTTTGTATATTTCAGGAACATTCTTTTGATATTCAACCACGACATTCAAGTCGACAGCAACTTGTTCTTTACCAACTTCAACGTTTACTCCGTTAGCAACATTGTCAGTGTTGATAATCTTATCAGTTAGATTAGAGAAAAATCCTCCGTCAACAGCCAACAAGCCATTTACTTTTTCTAAAGAAAGTCCGATAATTTTTTGAATGACTTTGTCTTCGTAAGTCAATTCACCCTTCACATCTTCTGCTTTCACATTAGTTTCTTTGACATTTTTTTCGTTTGACATATTGAAACTCCTTTATTATTTAAATAGTCCTTTTTGTTGTAAATAATATCCAACTCCAGCTCCTAAGACGGCGAAGATTAAAACAAATAATGTTTTAAAGAAACCATAGGAGAGGATGAAGCAAGCTAAAATAATACCTGCTAACCCAGACAGGAGTGGATACTGGTATTTTTTAAACCATTCCATTTTTTATTTCCTTACTTTACACGACTCACAGTTTTTTTAGTTGGTTTTTTAGGCTTATAATCCTTTACAGAAACATCAAGCTTAACACCATGATTTAGTCCAAAAAACTGTGTTAATCCATTACCGATTTCATCTTTTATAGACTGAGTTCTTTGAATAATATTATCTGAAGGAAGAATTTCTCCTTCCACGTAAACTAAACATTTCTTTTTCCGACTATTTACACGAACTTTAGGGTTCTTAATGAAGTTGTTTTCATTAACTACACTACGAACAAATCCTTCAATAGCAGAACTTTTTAGTTTTAGTTCACCACCAGTATTTTCTAACTCTATCTCTAAATGTTGTTTAGGATAAAAAATTATCACTAACATAGAGAATAGAATTAAAATTGAAAGAACTAAAATACCCCAAAAAATGTATCTAGAAAGATAATATCCTAAAAAAGAAATCCTCTTCCAATTAATCAAATGGAGCTCTAAACCGCTAACTTTATGATAATCTAGCAAAATAGGAATCAAAATTGTCAAGATTAAAATACAAAATATAAGAGAAAGTATTTTCTTAGATTTTGACATATTGAATCCTTTCACGAATACAATCAAATCATAACCTTGCCCTGTCTTAAAGATTATGATTTATTCTTGAAAAAAGAAAATTATTCCTTCTTCCCCAAGAAGAATGAAACTACACAAACAACAATGACAGCTCCCGCAATTGAAGGAAGCAATGCCATGCCTGCTAAAGATGGGCCCCAACTGCCCAAAAGGGATTGTCCAACTGATGAACCAATTAAACCTGCTAAAACATTAGCAATAATACCCATTGAACCACCTTTTTTAGTAATTCCTCCTGCAATGAGACCAATAAGGCCTCCTACAATAATAGACCATAGCATAATGGGCCACCTTTCTAAATCAAAGAATATTTATTTAAATATTATCTATCTCCATTGATTAATAATATTATCAATTTGGATTGATAAAATAAATAGTAGAATTTTAGCTAAAATCTTATTTCGGATATTTTTTCCAAAATATTTTTCTATGATTGATATAACTATAAACCTTTACCCAAACAAAGTCAACTAAAATGCTTGGGTATTTTTAAAAAGCATAAATATTTCTTATAAGACAATGAACCTTTATATAGTAAGATTGTTTGCGTTTTCACAACATTTTAATTTAGGTTAATTTATATATTCATTTGTTTATATATCTATAAAAGCGTGTTTATTTTTGTTTGGTTTCTATATTATTTGTTCTATCTCGATCACCAATAAAATGAATAAAAAATTTATTTTATTGTATTTTATATTTAATTTAGGATGATGTATCAGTCTCTATTCGATAGAAATTTGAGTTTTTTTAAAAAATTTTTTTAAAATACTATATTTTATAGAGAATTTTTTATAAAATTTGACGTATACTTTTATAAAATGTATAATATTTATATGTAAGCCCTTCCAAACTAATTTGACTTTTAGCTACCATTCCAAGAGTGTCTATTCACGACACTCTAATATTTTATTTAGAGAAAATTTGGAGATTATTATGGATTTTAGAGAAATATTGGTTCAACCAGAGTATTCAAAATTAAGCAGCTTCAATACTCAACTTGAAGGTTTTGAAAAACTTTTTAGAGATAAGGACTTATTAGACATCCGAGAAGATTTAACCAAAATTAATAAAGATGAAGTCATCGCTCTTTGTTCAGAAATAAAAGGATATAAATCTGGCTTTCTGGATACATTATCTTTAATTGCTTCAGAGTCTAATATAGAGAATTATAGGGATGTCTTTGAGGAGTTATGGACTGAGTATGAATTTGATAATCGTATCGATGACTTACTTGATCGTTACCCGTATACAAACGTTGAAGAACGAATTGATTATAAATTGTTAGAAGAGTACGGAACAACCTCACGCGAAGAGGTAGCCAGAATGATTATCGAGGATTTAGATACTTCATCAGATGGAGAGGCTAAAAAACTATTCCTTCAAGAGTTTCTCTCTATGCAAAAAAGAGAAAATGATAACTAATAATCTTTAATATCTTCATTACCATTTTTTCAGTGTATTAAGAGGAAAAAGTTAATAACATGGCATTATTTTTGTGTTCAAATTTTTCAAAATCAGGTAAACTAATTAAGGAAAAGGTCGAAGGAAAAAATATACTCTTCTCTAATTTTTTAATTAAATTATTCTGTAAGAAATATAAACTATTTGGTACAAATTGATAAGTCCAAAATAGATAAATCATCTAAAAAGCACTAAAATACACCTATTCGGTAAAATAGGTGTATTTTCTTATCTATAACCAAATTCTTTAAGAGCTTTCTTATATGCACTGCTACCTTTTAAGTAGTAGTCATGTTTCATTCCACTAATATCAACAGAAAAGACTCCATCGTTAAACGAATATTCTTCTGTCCTGTTTGCAATATCTTGTCCAGTTAACTCAATGGTTTTCTTCTGTTTATCAATACTAAAGTTATCGGCTTCTCCATGCTCAATAGAACCTTTGTTACCTTTTATAGTAAATGCTAATTCATTTCTTTCGTCCGATATCCAATAATATTCACCATCCAACGATTGTTGATTGCTTTTAGAACATGCAATTAATAGAACTGCCATTATTGACAGTAGCAAAACACTTATAATTTTTTTCATATACTTCGCCTCCTTTTGTAATATTATTTTACCAAAATAATATTACAAAATTGTGTCAATGTCTGTTATAATAGAAATTTTAATAAATGTCTGATATAACGGACATTTATTGTAAAATAAATTGTTAAAAATGATGCTGAGATAGCCATTCTGAGCTATTTTCAGATTAGAGGACGGACAAATCCCACCACTAAAATTCCCTACAACCCCAACAGTTGAGGCTTTTTTTGCTTATCATACAATAACACGACTCATGAATCATGACCGTGTTATGTTTTACTTAAACTAATTATCTAATCCTCTTAGTTAATTTAAATCAGGCTTTTACTATCTATATTGGATTTCCCACAAGATCTCCAACAACTTTTAGATTTCATAATTATTTTGTTTTTTTTGAAAATTAACGGATTATTCTTGGAGGTATATTTATAATTTTCTGTCATCGCTAAACGAATTAGACCAGGTCCTATTGCCATGATATCAGCAACCTATACAATCAAATACGATAATAATATAGTTTATTTTATTTGACTTTAATGCATAATAATGTTATAATTAAAGTAGATTAAATAGATAGATAGATTATTTAGGTTGGAAAGGAGGAGAGCTAGCAAATCCTGAATGAAAAACGTGGATAATAAAATAAATTAGAAAGGAATAGCTATCATGAAAAAAACATTCAAATATACAAATGCCCTATTAATTGTTCTGACTCTTTGTGTAACAATACTTTCAAGCGCAACATCTGTTTCTGCAAACACTAAGAAACCCTCAACACCTGAAGAAATATCAATAACCGATTTCCCTGATATTCACTTAAGTGATCTCACTCCTGAACAAAATCGAAAATTGAATTTAATGTTCACTATCGGAGAAGAACTCGCTTTAACAGATCAAGGAGAATTATATTTCAAACACAATGCTGAATTTATCAAAAATAAGTATAATTTAAGCAATGATGACCTCACCTTCTTAACTGAATCAATTGCTAATTACAATACAACTATTACAACGCCAGTTATGATGCCGAGAGCCAGTTTTAGCGGAGGATATATTCATCTATCATACTACGAAGTGCTCGATATCGTTAATTTAGCTGCTAGTTATGGCCCAGGTGTCATTGCTGGAGCAATGTCTGTAATATTGTCATTTTACCCTGGAATTGGCACCGTTATCGGAGGTTTCGTTGGATGGTTCGGGGCAGCAACTATATTACAAGCAATGAGTGATGCAGCATTTCAAAAGAAGGGAATAAAAATTGGTATTGGTGGAATATCCGCAGAATAGAGGTATAACATGAAGAATCTTAAAGAATTTATTGTTATTTTTTTAATATTTTGCTTATTTTCGGTAATCAATCATTATTCCCCAATGATTTATAATTCGATACAAACAACCATATTTATTCCCATATTAGTATTTATAGTTTACAAAATCATCATGTGGTTGATACGATATATCCGTATTAAAATAAGCACCACAAAAAGATAAGTTAAGTTAGATGTAATCAGACAAAAAAGATGATTATAATGTATCAGATTGAAGAAAAAAGTCTATTTTGGATAATTTTCTTCAATCTTTTTTACTACTAGGAAAATTAAAAGCTCTAAAACTATTGTTACATCATTATTCACATGAATTTTCACTATATGGTAAGTCACTTCTAAAAGAGCTTTTTTTGCTGACCATAATTTGCATATTCTTAGTTCATCTTGGAATGCTTTGTTTTCTTCATATAATTCTATTAAAACTTCAAAACATGTTATAAAATAATAAGGGTGTCCCATTTTGGGGCTACCCTCTTACTATACCTAAAATTAGTTAAGGGTAACTAAAGGGGTAGTAAAAACAAAAAAAGCACTAAGGAAAAACGCGCCAAAGTGCTTAATATCAAGGCTTTATAGCCTATCTTATTCTATTTTTCAAAGGGCTTAGTCCTCTGAATCTAACCTTAATTTGTCAGTGACCTTTAAAATTTTTTTAATCCATATACCTACTTCCTAAAATCATAGTTCATAACATTATTCTCATATGTAAAAAACCCCAAAAGTTAGAAATAATCCAACTTTTGAGGTATCAATCAATTAAGGCTCATTATTGATAACAGCACCACCACTACTGAATGTATAAGAAACACCATCTATAATTAAAGTTTTATCCATTGCAAATGCACCACCGTCGTTAGGATCTGCATAATATCTTATTCCGTTTAAATCAAGCCAGCCTGTTTTTAAATCACAATTAACTGGGTCAAAATAATAATGTTTGCCCTCATCTAATATCCAATGACCTGCAAGCGCCTTACCAAATTCGTCAAAGCAATACGTTTTCCCATCTATAGTTTGCCAACCTGACACTTGTGCTCCACTTTCTGGGTCGTAATAATACCACTCTAGACCACGCTGTCCTTGTTTAGATATCCAGCCCGTTTTCATATCGGAATTAACTGGATCAAAATAATAACTTTTATCACCTATCTTTTGGAAACCTTTTAACGCATGATGGAGAAAGTAATACCATTTCCCATCTATATTTCTCCAACCGGTAGCTTTTTCTCCGCTTACAGGGTCGTAATAATTCCATTCCGTACCAGAATATCCTGGATTAGATATCCAACCAGTTTTCATATCACCATTAACTGGATCAAAATAATAAAGTTTTCCATCTAAATTTTGTTCACCCATACGTGCCCCATCTGTCGTAAGGTAATACCATTTCCCATCTATGTTTTGCCATCCAAGTTTTTTATCCCCATTCACTGGATCAAAATAAGACCAGTTTTTGTATATATCCCCATTAACATACCTACCCTCACGTAGATACCAGCCGGTCATCATATAACCTCTTTCATCAAATTTATACGACTTCCCGTCAATCTGAGCTTCTGTATCTTTATAATAGGAACCAAATTCTGGTTGATACCACCAACCAACATTATCTCGATGCCAATCAGCCTTTACTTGAGATACTGGAGTTAAAAGTAATATACCTAATACAATACCTAGCAAAAACTTAGTTGCTTTTTTCATTTTTATTTCCTCCTTATATTTTGTATACGCTTTCATTGTAACATGTTTATTTCTCTAAATCAAATGATGTATGGATATAGAGAGGTCGCTGTCAACGAATTCAAATATAAAGCACTCTCTTTTTATTTGTCCTTTTAAAGCCTATCAGTATCCACTTTTAGATAAAATTATATAAGATATTATCTAAAAGTAATTAAAGAAATAACCTGCTCTATTATTAAAATTTTAGCAACTGACTTTATCAATGATTATAAATGAAGCTTATTAACTACCTAATAACTCACTCTGGTTATATTATAAAATTCTTTATCATCATAGTTAAAAACACCTTGACAGTTAGAAAAAAATCTAACTTTCAAGATGCTGATCAATTAAGGTACATTGTTAATAAGAGTACCTCCATAATCGAATGTGTATGAAACACCGTCTATTATTAAAGTTTTATTTGATGCAAGTGCACCACCATCATTTGGATCTGCATAATATTTATAATTACCTAACTCTAACCATCCTATTTTCAATTCACAAGTATCTGAATCAAAATAATATTGTTTTCCTTCTATATATATACGACCACTGGATGCCCCATACTCACCAAAGTAATACCTTTTCCCATCTATGTCTTGCCAACCTGATAGCTGTTCCCCACTCTCTAGGTCGTAATAATATTTTCTTGTAGCAGAGGCCTTTTCTCTGGTTACCCAACCCGTTTGCATATCGCAGTTAACCGGGTCGAAATAATAATTTTTTCCATCTAAATTCTGGGAACCTTTTAACGCACTATGTTGAAAGTAATACCATTTACCGTCTATATTTTGCCAACCCTTTACTAATGCTCCACTTACGGGGTCGAAATACATATTTT
This sequence comes from Streptococcus parasanguinis, assembly GCF_001069785.1. Taxonomy (GTDB): domain Bacteria; phylum Bacillota; class Bacilli; order Lactobacillales; family Streptococcaceae; genus Streptococcus; species Streptococcus parasanguinis_T. The sequence goes on along the minus strand of NZ_JVSR01000110.1, from coordinate 18,425 downwards.
CTGTCCCATAATGGAATTGTTCAGATACCCATCCTGTTTGCATATCACCATTAACTGGGTCAAAATAATAATTTTTCCCATCTATCAATTGCTCACCAATAAGTGCTCCACTTCTAGTAAGGTAATACCACTTTCCATCTATATTTTGCCAGCCAATTTTTTGATCACCATTTACTGGATCAAAATAAGACCAGTTTATTTTTTTCAGACTAGTAGCATTACGCTCCGCTATCGGCTGCCAGCCGGTCATCATATAACCTCTGTCATCAAATCTATACCACTTCCCGTCAATATAAGCTCCTGTGTTTTTATAATAAGAACCATTGTTCAGTGAATACCACCAACCAACATTATCCCGTTTCCAATCAGCCTTTACTTGAGACATTGGAGTTAAAAGCGATATCACAATCGCACTAGCAAGCAATAGCTTATTTTTTTTCATTTTCTTTCCCTCCTTGCACGATCTTTGTATACGCTTTCATTGTACCATGTTTATTACTCTAAATCAAATAATGTGTGAATATAAGGAGGCTATTATCAATGTATTCAAGGGTAAACAAAAAAATTTGCACAATTTGCTTATAATAAAAGAGGCACTTACTACTCTACTTATTTTCTTCCAAAATATTGCCAATGTCCATTTAATGTCAAATACAATGTGACTTATCCATCAATTGTTTATTTATCGATTGCGAAATCCCCTAAAAGCAGTAATTTGAAAAATAACAAAATTTTAAAAATCTTAAATTGAGTCTTGAATATTCATCATAGCAAACTCTCAACTTTCCGGAAAACGTTTCTTTTTTTAGAAAAATATAATTTCATTATTTATCATTCAATAATTTTTGATTCCTTCATACTCCCCAAACACCATCCCCCTACTATCCCCCCACTTGTGGTATGATGGTAGAGTATGTTTAGGTGCCGTCAACCCTGCTCGAGCACCTCCGTGCTAAAAGGAGAACGAATATGAAAATCGCATGGAATGAAATGAAATACCAACCCAAGAAGTTTATCCTGATTGAACTCCTCATTACCATCCTTATGTTTATGGTGGTATTCTTGTCCGGTCTGACAAATGGACTGGGCCGGTCGGTATCAGCCCAAATCGATAACTATGGGTCGCTGCACTACATCCTTTCGACGGATTCAGAAGGGATTATCCCCTTTTCAACTATTAAGGTGAAGGATTTAGATGAGGTCCAAAAGATAGAGGGGATGGACTATTCGGGCTTGTCCATCCAGCGGGCGACCGTCTCAAAAACAGAGGATTCCAATACTCTGGATATCACCTACTTCGCGACCGATCACAATGAAGAAGAAATCCTCAACCCAATCATAGAAGATACAGACCTCAAGATCTCCGACTTAAAGAAAAACGAGATCATTTTGGACAGTTCTTTCAAAGAGGATGAAGGGATCCAAGTCGGCGATCACGTGATCGATAAAACCTCTAAGCAAAAACTCAAGGTCGTGGCCTTCGCGAAAAATGCCAAATACGGCTATAGCGAGATTGGTTTTATCAGCTCGGATACCTACACAGGCATGCGACAAAAAACAGATCCAAGCTATCAATGGCAAGCCCAAACCCTTGTGACCAAGAAAAGCATCCCTTCTAGTGATCTAGCCAGCAACTTGATGGTGGCGGATAAGAAGCAGGTGATCGATAAAATCCCTGGCTACAAGGCTCAAAATCTGACGCTACGGATGATCACGTGGGTGCTCTTACTCGCTTCTTCTGCTATCCTTGGGGTTTTCTTCTATATCCTTACCTTGCAGAAGTTGAAACAGTTCGGCGTCTTGAAGGCCATTGGCATGTCCATGAGCCAGATTACCTATGTCCAACTATCCCAGCTCACCATTATCTCCCTCATTGGAGTGCTGCTGGGACTTGGCTTGGCAACCATAATGGCGCCATTTTTACCCAATAGCGTCCCTTCCTTTATGACCCTGAAGGACAATCTCACCATCTCGGTTAGCTTTATCCTGACCTCTATTTTGTGTGGTGCCTTGTCCCTTGTCAAAATCAAAAAAGTAGATCCAATCGAAGTCATTGGTGGAAATGGAGAATAAGATGGCCATTATCGAATTAGAAAATATCAGAAAATCCTACGCCGATGGTAGCCAGATGCACCATGTCCTCAACCAGCTGAATTTAAGCGTCGAACCCAACGAATTCGTCGCCATCTTGGGCCCTTCAGGATCTGGTAAATCCACGCTTTTGGCCATCGCTGGCTTGCTTTTATCAGCGGATGAGGGGCGGATTCGCATCGCAGGCCAAGACTTGACTGGTCTCAACCAAGGCCAATGGACGCAAAAACGGCTGGAATTACTCGGCTTTATCTTCCAAGACCACCAGCTCCTCTCCTATATGAAAATCGGTGATCAGTTAGAACTGGTGGCCAAATTAAAAGGGGAAAAGGACAAGAAAAAACGCCAAGAGGAAGTCAAAGCCTTGTTGGCAGATCTTGGCATCGAAGCTTGTTACCACCAATATCCTAATCAGATGTCCGGTGGGCAAAAACAACGGGCAGCCATCGCTCGCGCCTTCATCGGAAATCCACAGGTCATTTTGGCCGATGAACCAACGGCTAGCCTAGACCCAGATCGAGGGCAAGAAATCGCTCAATTGATCCAAAAAGAAGTCAAATCCAAAAACAAGAGCGCCATCATGGTGACCCATGACCGCTCTATCCTGACCTATGTGGATACCATTTATGAATTAAAACACGGCCAATTGCTAAAGGTAGAAAAGGTTGATTAAATACAAACTAGCGAACAAGCATTTCACTTGTTCGCTAGTTTTTTTATTCTTGTGGCTCCTTGGGCAGCTCCATACGGAAGCGCAAGCCCATAGCCGTTTTGTCAAATTGGTAGGCCAGTTCCTCATGGTCTAGCAAGTGTTGGACCACGAAGAGTCCCAAGCCGCCTTCCTTCTTCTGACGGCTAGCGGTCATTGGCATTTCAGCAGTCTCTACCATTTCTTGACTGGTATTTTCAACTGCCAAGTGCGTCCCTTCTTCTTCGAGACGGAGCTGGATCTCTCCACCGGCATCCGAATGCTTGACCGCATTGCTGATGACATTTGAGAGGACCAATTTCAGAATCGCTGGGTCCATATAGACTGGTTTGGCTGGAATCTGATTGTCAATCGTGAGCGCGCGGGAGTGAGCCAAGACTTTGTACTGGTCAAGGATCTGCTCTAAAACTTGATCCAGCTGGATCCACTCCTTGTCACCGGCCAATTCTTGGACAGAGGAGAGGGACAGGATTTCTAGGACGATCTGGTTCATCTCATCGACGATATCGAGGGAGACCGCCAGGTAGCGGTCCCGGTCCTTGTAGCGGCCGATCTTATCCCGCATATTTTCTAGGATAATCTTCAAGCTGGCCAGAGGCGTCTTGAGCTCATGCGAAGCCCCCCGTAGGAATTCCACCTTCATCTGCTCCAACTTCAGATTTTCCTGTTTCTGCTGCTCTAGATTGTCGATTACCTCTAGGAGATGGTGATAGAGGTCGTTGATCTGTTGCTTGAGAACGCCAATCTCATCCTGCGAATGAATGGGAAGACTAGCTGTCCGATCCAGCCGTTTCATCCGCTTGGTCATCTGCTTGATCTCAAGGATCGGAGCGGAAATCATGCGGGCATAGAGATAGGAGGCAATTAGCGACAGAACAAAGGAAGCAAGGAGACTATAGGGAAGAAAGCCCAGACTGATGTCCCGCGCTTCCTTTTGCGAATCGACGGTCGCTAAGAATTGCAAGGTTAAGTCTTTCCCTTCCTTGGTCTGAATCTTTCGCTCTTCAATGACCAGGGAATTGTTCTGGCTGTCAGGGTTCAGGAGCAGGTCATCCTTGACCTCTATGGCATTTTGTTTTTGCTTTCCTTTGATAGACACCTTGATATCATTGGTCTTGGAATAAAGGTCGATGACCGACTCAATGGTTCCTTCTTCCTGCCCTTGGAAACTCTTGGCCAGGGCCTGCGATTTCTTCAAAATCGTCTGGCGCTGGGACTCGATATAGGTCGACGGGAAAATAAAGTAAACCGAAGCATGTAGAAGGATGACTAAGCCACTAAATAGGGCAAAGGTGATCAGAAAGATCTTTGCAAAGATACTTCGTTTGGTCATGGTCTCTCCAATTTATAGCCGACATTGCGTACCGTAACGATACAGTCCAGCTCTAGTTTTTTTCGTAGTTCCTTGATATAGACATCGATCACCCGGTCAAAAGGAATCTCCTCTGTCTCCTTCCAGACGGCATCGAGGATCTGAGAGCGGGTCCGGGCCTTGCCTTCATGCTGGAGCAGGTATTCCAAGATCTCCAACTCCTTGGCATTCATGGAGATGGCTTGCCCAGCAAGGCTGGCTGTGTAGCTCTCAAAATCCACCCGTGCCTCTCCATAAGTGAAGACCCGGGAAGGCTGGAGCTTTTTAAAAATAGCTTCGATACGGACCTTTAAAAGTGACAAGGAGAAAGGTTTTTCCAGGTAGCCATCTGCCAACTCTCCAAAGGCCGTCAACTTATAGTCCTCGTCATGGAAGGCCGTCAGCATGAGGACAGGGACTGAGCTGGTCTTCCGGATGGTCTTAAGGACCTCCAAGCCATTGAGGATAGGGAGCTGGATATCCAGCAAGACCAGATCTGGCGCCTCTCTGTGAAAGAGGTCCAGGGCCTCCTGCCCATCTCCTGCTTCAAAGACTTCATAACCACATTCCATGAGATAGTCGCTCATCCCTTCGCGAATCAGGACTTCATCTTCTACGATTAGTATCTTCATACACTTTCCTTTTATCTAAGAAACTTCTTCTACCTCCTATTATACCCTATTTCTATTTTAGGAAACAATTTCTTATTCGACATCCACCAAGAGATCTTTTGGTTTCTTATGCAAGAGCCATTGAGAAGAAAGGATGGATACGAGAATCAAGAGGAGGCCGCCAACCAAAACAATCACGAGCAATTGGCTCGGTTGGATGTCCATATGGAGGTCTGTCAGGGTCTTACTGAAGCTTTCTGCCTCAGCTCCACCACCAAGGTTGGCTGCAGAGGATTCTTGAGCCATTTGTTTGGCAATGCCACTGGTTACGTTCTTGAGTACCGTATCTCCGACTGTTTTGGCAAGAAGTCCTGCAACTCCATAGGAGAGGAGGAAGGCTGGGATGGAAATCATGACCAATTCTGCCACGAATTGCCCTGCAATCTGCACCTTGGAGAGTCCCAGAGCTAGCAAGATACCCACTTCTCTGCGACGGGCATTGAGCCACAAGACGAGGAGAAGGGTGAGAAGCAAGCTAGCAAAGATGAGACTACCGATAAACAAGTAGTCCGCCACTTGGAACATGCTGCTGATCGATTTTTGCAAGGCCGGGTAGTTGGAAGAGCTCTTAACCAAGTCAAAGTAATTCCATGGGATATCCAAGGCTTTGATTTTTTCGATCAATTGATCGAGGTCCTGATCCCCCTTGGCAAAGAAGGTCGCATCCTCATAGGTAGCTGTTTGGACAGTATTGCCATAGAGTTTGGCAGCTGTATCCAGGTCAGAGATGAGGGTATCTTCGTACAACTCTTGGGCGTAAGTTAGAGGAGCTTGGTTCTTCCCTGAGAACAGACCCTTAATGGTCACTTCGACGGTTTCATTGGCCCCTTTTTCATTGTCAGCATCGTAGAGATTGGACTTGAGGCGCACCTTATCGCCCACCTTAAGACCATTCTTTTTCGCCAAATCTTCGTGCATGAGGATTTGGTTTTTGTCCTTGTCTGTCAAGTGATCTCCTTGGACCAGCTTGTAGGCTCCAGAGACAAATTTATCTTCTTTAGAAGAGTCATTAACCCCTGTCACCATCAAAGTATTCTTAAAGTGCTTGGCCCGCTCTGGAGATTGATTTTGCAGGGTTTCTTCAGTCTCAATGATCTCGTGGTCTAGGATATCTGCGATGGAATTGATCCGCTTGATGGAGGAGGTGATCCCCTCTACCTGGCTGATTTTTTCGATATCTTCTCCTCTGAGATTTCCAGCTCCCCGAGGAGTTCCTGGATTGGTCCTGCGGTTGATCTGCATGGAGAAACTATTGGTGATGGATCCCAGGCTTTCCGATGAAGCTTTTTGGGTCGCTCCCTTCATAGAGAGTCCGATCAAGCTCAAGGTCCCCATGAGGAGAATGATGGCAAAGAGCAAGAGAGACTTGGGCCATTTACGTGTGATATAAGCAAAAGCATTGCGCAACATAGCATTCCCTCCTTACTTGCTCTTCTCAACGAGACTACGGCGACTCAATTCCAAGACCACATCGGAGGCCTCTGCCACTTCCTTACTGTGGGTGACGACAATGACACATTTTTGGCGTTCCTTGGCCAACTTCTTCAAAATGGCAATGATGTCACCAGCTGTCTGTTCGTCAAGGTTTCCAGTCGGCTCATCCGCCAAGATGACAGGTGCTTCTGAAACGAGCGCACGCGCAATAGCCACCCGCTGTTGCTGCCCGCCGGATAGTTGCAGGACATTGCGTTTGATTTGCGTTTCGTCCAATCCCAATTCCAAGAGAATGTCTTTCCCAGCCTGTTTGTTGACCAGGCGGACATTTTCAAGTGGCGTCAAATAATCGATCAGATTGTAATTCTGAAAGACCAGGGAGACATGGTGCTTGCGGTGGTAGCTAGACCCTTTGGTCTGGATGTCCTCTCCATCAAAGAGAACCTGCCCCTTCTTGGGATTATCCAGTCCAGCCAAGAGGGAGAGGAGGGTTGATTTTCCAGCTCCAGACTGACCGATAATGCTGTAAAATGTCCCATTTTTGAACTGATAGTTCACGTCTGAGAAGATCTCTTCTTGGTAGCTTTGGTAACTATAGGATACATGTTTGAGTTCTAACATATATGTCATTTCTCCTTAACTCATTTTTGTTAATATTTCTTTTGGACTCTTGCGCCAGATCATGCTGGTAGTTACACCGAGCGACAGAAGGATCAAGCACAAGAGGCTAGCATAGGCGATTCCTAAGGAAAGGCCTTGAGGGATTTGGTTGAGCAATTCTAGGGTCTGCTGTTGACCGGTCTGTCCGACAAACTGCTCTAAGAAACGATGGCTGACCATCCGCCCGATGAGAAAGGCTGGGATCACCGCTAGTAAGGATACCAGCACCACTTCCAAGAGGAACTGTCTAAAGATCCGGCCCTTGCTCTTCCCAATGGCTAAGAGAACCCCGATTTCGTGGATCCTCTCCCGTGTCCAGAGACTGAGTAAGAGCGATAGAGCACCTGCTCCCGTCACCAGGAGGACGATCATCATGATCCGCACCAGGCCTTCTAGGGTCTGAGAGGATTCCTTCATCTGGTCAAAGGCCTTGCGATCTTCGACCACGCGTAGCGATTGCCAATCCAGATCCAAGCTTTTGACTTGCTTCAAGAGGGCATCGATTTTCTCAGGATCTTTGACCCCAAAGGTGACCTGGGTCACTTCTTGCTGACTGAGACCAAGAAGCTTGGTCGCATCCTCATAAGAAAGGTAGACTTGATTCTCACTCAAATCAGAGGTCATTCCTGTGAATTTTTCCTGTTTCTTACCCGAAAAGATCCCAACGATTTTAAAGGTTTGCTCTTTGGCAGGAGTCTCTCCCATCTGAAAGCTGGATAAGGTCAAGGAATCTCCGACCTTTAGCTTATTCTTCTTAGCCAACTCTTGGTGAATCAAGATCTGCCCGCGAGCCTTATCGGATAAGTGCTTGCCTTGCACCAGTTGAAAACTGCCACTGCGGAAATCTAGGTGCTGGTCTGTCTTCTGGGTAAAAACAGCGCCTAGCGCTTGCTTAGCTTCCTGACCCAAATCATCCCGCTCTACCGACTGCTGCCCAGTCACCGCTTCTTTACCAAGAATACGAACGGGACTTTCATATTGAGGAACCATGGCTCCCACCCCAGCTAGCTGCTGCACCTTTTTAGCCTCCTTCAGTGCAAAGGGAGTAGCCCCCTGCTTACTGGTCAGGGCAAAGCTGGTCCCAGCCGACTGTTTGATATGGTCCTCCAACCTTTCTCCCACTTGCATCAGTGAAAAACAGAAATACAAGCAAGAAAGGATCAAGAGGAGAATCAGAAAGAGGACCAGATTCCTCGTTCTTTTTCGAGAAATATAGGCGATTGCCTGTTGTAAGAGCATGATCTTACCCTCCATTTCAAAGCCCACGACAATACAATGTGGACGCTTTCATCATTTGTTGCTTTCATTATAGAGGAGAAATGTGAAATGTTTATGAAATAGAAAAAGTTTCCTAAATTTTCTAGGAAACTATATTCGATTTAAATAATATTAGGAAAATATGCGTCCCACCTGCTTGACCTTATTTTTCAAAGATTTCTCCTTCTTGGATCCTTGAAAAGATCTGATCGGTCAGTCGGACATTCAAGAAGCCCCAAAGAGCGAAACCACCAAAGGTAAAGAGATAAATAGCTGTCAGTAACCGTTCAGGACTACTGAGACTGATATAAACCACTGCCAGATTGAAGAAGACAAGAAAGATGGTTTGAATTGGATTTAAGAGAGCAATGAGGAAACTATTCAGACAGACCTTTCTTGTAGGGTCTTCAAAGAGGCCAATATAAGGGAAGATCAAGGTCATCCCTCCACATAGAAGGACGATAAAGGGAAGCAAGATCCAAATCCCATACTCACTTAAAAAGGCCGTATTTGAAAAAAGACAGTAATCCAGATAAAGAAGGGCTGATAGTCCTAGGCAAGTCAGCCAAATCACCGTCGCTTGCTTGAAATTGGCGCGAAAGAGACGGAAAAAATGAAAGACGAGATCCGTATCTTCCCCTTTCAACAAGCGGTGCCACATGGTTGCTAAAGCCGTAAGCGATGCACCGATCGTGAGAACCGGAAGGCAGCAAACGATAAACAAGGTGTTCAAGATAATAATGTCTGTCAACCGGGTCAAAGTCTTGACCAAGCGTCCATCCAATGAAAATAATTTTTGCATCTTCTTCTCCTTGTTCTTCATCTCAATTTCTGCTACTTCCTCTACGGAAGCACTCAGGGGCTCTACGCCCCTGAGTTACTTACTTGAATCCATTTAGACCCCTGTTACTTCACTTCTTTTTGGTAACGATCATAGGCATCCTGTTGAATCTTCATAAAGTCATCAATGCCCATCTTCTTCAAGGTTGCTTTGTAATCATCCCATTCTTTTTCAATGCCCCCTTCTACTACCCATTTAGAAGCTTGTTGGGTAACATAGGAGTTGATATCGACATAAATAGACGACAATTTGTTCAATTCTTCTTGAGAGTAGATGACATTTGGATATGCTGGCAAAGCGTATTGTTTCAATTCTTTGTCCATCTTCAATTTGAGACCATCACCTTGTGTTTGGTCGATGTCGACATGACTATTGATATCATCAGACACATATTTTGGTCCAAAGTCACGAAGGGAATTGATCCAAGCCCATTCATCGGCTGATTTACCATCTTTTGGAGCCAAAACCTTGTACTTATCGCCATCTTTTTCAGTCGCAATACCAAAGGATCCATAGAAGTTTTGGATGCTGGCATCATCCTTGTAGAATTTATCCAACCATTTGAGCAATTTTGCAGGGTCCTTGCACTTATTCGTGATCAGGATTTCATTGCGTCCATAGTTCAAATGATCTGGGTCAGAAATGACATATTGTTTGCCATCTGGGCCTTTCAATGCTGGGAGAGGAGCATATTCGCTAGCATGTTGGCCGAAGGTTGCATCTGCTGTCCAACCACTTGACACACCGACACGCGCCACACCCTTATCCATCCGTTTGGCAACAGACATAGAGGTATCTTCTGTAAAGAGTTCAGGGTCGATCAAGCCTTTCTTGTAGGCTTCATGCATAGCCGCTATCCCTTGTTTATAACTTTCTTCTGTTCGTAGATAGACCGGCTTGCCATCTTTGACGGACATTTCATAGGTATTATCTCCACCCAGACGGTTGTTGAATGGCAAGATATAAGAGAAGGTCGGATCAAAGTTACCAGAACCAAATGGAATTTCATCATTGACATCCCCATTGCCATTAGCATCCTTATCCTTAAAGGCTTGTAAAACAGTCACCAATTCATCATAGGTTTCGGGCATCTTCAAGCCAAGGTTGTCCAACCATTTCTTATTAATAAAGAGCTGGTTGCCGACGATTGGCCGCATTGGCAATTTCTTAGGCAGGCTGTAAATATGACCATCTGGGTTGGTCACCATGGCTTTTAATTTTGGTTCTTTTTCAAAGGCCTTGTTCAAGTTTGGCATATTATCCTTGATCAAGTCTTCCAATGGAATGAACATGTTTTGGTTCTGAGCGATTTCAGAATCCGTGAAGGCATTGGATCCCAAGAAAGCGTCTGGTAAATCTCCACTGGCTACAAGGACAGATTTCTTATCCGACCAGTCTGCAGCCACCATGGTATCCCATTTGATCTTGATACCTGATTCCTTGGCTGAATCATCTAGAAAACCTTTGTGATAGTCTTCCCCCCAATCCGACCAACGAACGGTCGTGATCTTGAAGGTATTTCCATCATTCTTGTCATTGCTTGATTTATTTGTGGAAGCTCCACAAGCCGTCAAGCCAGCTAAAGCAGCTGCTCCAAGGAGCAGATAGGCAAATTTCCTGTTTTTCATGATCTTCTCCTATTCTTTCAAGGCACCTATCATGACACCTTGATTAAAGTATTTTTGGACGAATGGATACAGCATCATAATCGGTGCTGTTGAGATAACGATGGCTGCATATTTCATCATATCAGCCTTAATACGGAGGTCAGAAGCTACCTCCCCTGTTGCTTGCGATTGCAACATTTGATTACTAATTAAGAGACGGCGCAGGATCAGTTGCAGGGGTTGAAGATTTTCATTGGTCAAATAAATCAGAGCATTGAACCAAGAATTCCAGATCCCTACTGCTGTCCAAAGTCCAATAACGGCAATAATAGCCTTGGACAAGGGGAGCACGATCTTTCTGAAGTAATGAATGGTTCCGCACCCATCGATCTGGGCAGCTTCCCACATCCCTTCTGGAATACTATTGTTAAAGAAAGTCCGAGCTACAACGATATTGTAAGGAGATACTGCAAACGGTACGACCATCACCCAGAAGGTGTCGACTAATCCCATTTGTTTCACTGTCAAATAAATGGGAATCAAGCCCCCAGAGACAAACATGGGAACGATAAAGAAGACACTGACCCATTTCTTAGCAAAGAGGTCCTTTCGCGACAAGGCGTAACCAGCTGGGATATTAATGACCAGGGCAACGATGGTTCCAACAACCGTGTAGAGGATAGTGTTGAGATAGCTCTTTAGAAACAAAGGCTGTTCAATCAAGCGTTGATAGCCATCTAGTCGCCATTCCCTCGGGATAAACCAAACCTTACCAGTTGCCACATCAGACGGATTACTGAAGGAGGCAATAATGACAAACCACAAAGGGTAGACAATCAAAAGAATCAAGCAAATCGCTAGACCATAGATAAAAACATCAAAGAGGATTTCCGACTTGGTCTTTCTAGCATGTTGAAACAATTTCACAATTCCTCCTCCTTTCTAGAACAATCCCGTCTTGGTATAGCGTTTCGCAAACCAGTTGACCGACAATAAGATGATCAAGTTGACCAAGGTATTAAAGAGACCGATCGCTGTCGAATAACTATATTGGAAATTAATCATCCCCACTTTGTAGACATAGGTCGAAATGATTTCACTTCCTGCCAGATTAAGTGGATTTTGCAAGAGCAAGACCTTTTCAAAACCAACACTGAGTAGGCTTCCTGCTCTGAGAATCAAGAGAATCATCGCCGTTGGTAACAGTAAGGGTAAGTCAATATGACGAATCTTTTGCAATCGACTCGCCCCGTCCATGGTCGCAGCTTCATAAAAGGTCGGATCAATGGCCGAAAGAGCGGCTAGATAGATGATACTATCCCAACCGATATGTTGCCAAACATCGCTCCAGACATAGACACCCGCAAAGCTCCCCGGTTTGGATAAGAGGGCAGGCATCTTTAAGCCGACCAATTTGAGGACATTGGCTAACAGTCCACTACTTGGAGAGAGAAAGAGAATAATCATCCCACACATGACCATGGTCGAGATAAAATGAGGCAAATAAGTTGTTACTTGAAAGATTTTTTTGAACTTGCCCACACGAATCTGGTTGCAAATAATAGCTAGAACAATCGGCAAGGGAAAACCAACCAGAATACTGTAAATAGAAATTTTCAAGGTATTCTTCATGGTTGTTGCAAATTGGAAGGATGAGAAGAACTGGTTAAAATACTTGAGACCAGCCCAAGGACTTCCAAATATCCCAGTAGCGGGAGAGTAATCTTTAAAAGCGATGACTAGACCCGCCATAGGGATATAGGCAAATAAAATCAATAAAATAATCGATGGTAGGAGCAGCACATATAAAGGAATATTTTTCTTAAATTTGCTCTGCTTCGCATTCACTTCGCTTTTCATAAGGCCCTCCTTTTCTTTCTCCTCTATTTTATAGGAATCCTTTCCATCTTTATAGAACTTTTTCGTGCATCTTCATTCACTTTTCCGTTTTCTCCACACAAAAACATGCACTTTCCCGATTTTTTTTACTTTACTATCGGTTTTGTTCATGAATCCGTTTTCAAATAGTGCTATAATATATGTGAGGTGCTCATTATGAAAGCTATTCACAGAAGTACACGAGATCACTCGATTCAATTTTTTTCGCGCCTACTCTTTCTCCTCTTAGTCGTCAATACCTTGATCAACCTTTTGATTGGTGGGATTAGCCGAAATTTTATTAAACACCAAAATATGCTCCATTTAGAGGACTCGATTCATATCTATGCGGATTCCTTAAATACAGAGCTTCACTCCGTTGAGCGTTTTATGTACAGTACCATTAGTCACAATGACTATTTGACAGAGCTCAATACCCCGCTTGATTTCACGGATTTCCAAGAAAATCTTAAAAAACTGCGGATCGATTTCACGGAGTTTCAGTACCAGATGGATAGCCCCATTACCTTTTTCATAGAGACAAGAGATATCCCCCATTTTTTCAATGCCTCCAGTCTTCAACTGCCCTACCTGGACTATGTACAATTGAAAGATCATCTTAAAACCTATGACAAAGAAACAGACAAGACCAGTCAAAAATGGCAACGAATCAGCCTGAACCAGCATGATTACCTCTTGAAATCCCTCCATTACAAGGGCAAGGCTATCTATGCCATCATTTCTACCCAGGATATTTTAAAACCCTTGCAAAAGCTCAATACTGGGAAAAAAGGGCGCTTATCCATCGATCGCCCCAACCAGATCCATGCTACAGATTCCGTCATTCAAGCCGGTAGCAATCAAACCCACCTTCCTTTTGATCTGTATGTGACGGTCGATTACGGAGACGTTTTCCGTACAAATATCGTACTGGAAACCCTTCTCTCCTTGGTCCCTTTGATCATCGCAGTTCTCTCTACCATTCTGATCCTTTATATTCGTCAACGGATGATCCAACCGATGAAACGACTCACCCAGCGTCTTTCTCAGCTAGATGCTGCCTCTACCAAGCTAGATGTGATCGAAGACCAAGGGATCTTAGAGATCGATCAGGCCAATCACAAGCTCAATCAGGTCCTGATCCATATGAAAGACCTCCAAATTCGAGCCTACCACGCGCAACTCAACCTCAAAAAAGTCGAACTCAACTATCTCAAAAATCAAGTCCGACCCCATTTTTACCTCAACATGCTTTCCATGATTCACAGCATGCTCCAGACCAAGGACTATAAGGAAATCGAGGAGTTGACCAAGGTGACTTCTAACTACTTGCGCCACCTCTTTCAAGCCAATCAAGATTTCAATCGCTTAGCAGATGAAATCCAACATATCCGAAATTACCTAGAGATCCAGAAAATCCGCTATGGGGACAGCATCCACTTTGACCTGGACTGGGATCCTGGTCTGAAAGATGCGGCTATTCCCCCTCTGCTTCTACAAACCTTTGTGGAAAATGCCATCAAACACGGCTTTTCCTTCCAAGATTCCTTCCACATCCAGCTTTCCATTCATGAAGAAGTAAACCAACACCTTGCTATTTCCCTTCAGGATAATGGTCCTGGTTTTAGCTCCGCTATCTTACAAGATCTAGCAGAGAAAAAATCCTTAGTCACTGAAGATGGCCACCACATTGGTTTGACCAATGCACGGGAGCGACTAGATCTCCTCTATCCAGATCACTACACGCTTCAATTTTCAAATGGACCTCAAGGAGGTGCCCGCATCCAGCTGAGCCTTCCTTATGAACCCTACAAAGGAGACACACATGAATATCCTACTCGTAGACGATGATCGTTTTATCATTAAAGCCCTACAGGAAACCATTCATTGGGAAGCCTTGGGCATTGAGCAGGTATATACCGCCTCCAGTCTGAGCCAAGCCCAAGCCATCATTCAAAGTCACCCGATTGCCCTCATGATCAGTGATATCGAGATGCCACAAGGCAGTGGTCTCGATCTCCTAGCCTGGGTCCGGTCAGAAAAATATGACATTCAAACGATCTTCCTCACCAATTATGCTGATTTCAATTATGCCCAAAAAGCCATTGAACTCCAAAGTTTTGAATACTACCTCAAGCCGATTGACCCAGATCGCTTAGAATTTATCATTCAAAAAGCCCTCAATAAGATCAAGCGCCACAAGAGTGCGGCCCAATTAGCCCAGCAAGGACAAAAAGAAGCTGAATTTTGGCATGACTACTTGCGAAAACCGCGTCCATCTCAAGCAGAACAGCTCCTTCAAGAAGTAACAAAACGGGGCTATAGCCCTAAACCACATGAAGACTACCTCTTGGTCCTCATCACTCTCCACTTAGTTGAAGAAGACTTTCACCCCAGCGTCCCTTCTTGGCGCTTGCAGCTCCGCCATTGTATCAAGGATCTCTCCCTGGATTTCCCTGTCCACTACTGCGCCCTCAGTAAAATCGAAAGCCAGACCGATCGCTACCTCTGCCTCTTCAAAAAGAATCAGACTACAGAGTGTGCAGACTTCCTAAAGGCTATCCAGCAGAAGATCCAGCAAGACTTAGACCGATCCTCTATCCTTCTCTATTCAGATGCTATTTCCCTTGAGACGCTCTTGATGAAGGCTCTGCAACTCTGCCAATACAGTGAAGAACAAGTCTTCCATTGGAACAGTATCCACTCCTATGCTTCTTTGGGTCCACAACCTCAAAAGCCCGCTCATCGGACATCGCTTACTTTTACAAATCAACTAGAGACGGAACAGCTTCTCCAAATCATCCATAGCTTAGAGACTCAAGATCGCATCCCGCTCTCAGATCTGAGTGAACTCCAGCTAGACTGGACCCAGCAAATTGGGATTTATCTGGATAAAAACGGAATTCTCGCTCACAAGTTATTTCAAAACAAACACCATCAATTTCTCTTCGAACGGCGTTTTCATGCCATCGAAGCTTTTGAAGCCTATATTGGGGATTACTGGAGCTCTGCTCGCCATTATGTGATCGATCTAGAACACCAATCCAATCTCATCCAGCGGATCACCGACTACATCGACCACCATTACAAGGAGGATATCAGTCGCACCAAGCTGGCCGAAATGGTTTTTCTTAGTCCAGATCATCTAGCACGGATGTTTAAGCGCGACACCGGCGAAACCCTGGTGAAATACATCACCGATAAACGGATGGCCGCTGCAAAAGAGATGCTATCGCAAAGCGATACCCCCATTTACCAAGTCGCTCTCCAGGTGGGCTATGACAACTACTCCTACTTTACAAAGGCTTTTAAACAGAAGGTCGGCCTCTCCCCAGGAGATTACCGCAAACAATGCCAAGAAGCCTTTTAAAACAAGAAAAAAACCTTTGAAAAAGGATTCCTTTTCAAAGGTTTTATTTTCTTTTCTTTCTGATTTCTTTTTCAATGGCACTAGCAATCTTCTCCACCATATAGGCCGTCTGGAGATTGCGCAAGATCAAGAGGGCCCAAAAACATGCAAAGAGCATTTGACCCGCCATGGTCGCTTCATTGAAAAAATAAGTCTCCATAGCAGTAAAGACTGCTATCACTGCAAATTGTTTTCTATTCATAAAATTATTTTACCATGATTCAGTAAAAAATTCATGTATTAATCGTCTTGCAGGGTGATTTTATCGGATAAAAAGTGAAATTCCTCAGGGATGACACTTTCCTCTTCTTCCACCACTTCCGCTTTTTGACCACGCGCCTTAGCCGAAAACTCTGCCCGGATTTGGGTCCATTCTTCCATCGAAACCGCTAAAATCTCTGGTGAGAAGCCCGCAGCATTGCTGAGGATATTTCCAAACATGGTATTGAGGTTGTCCCGCTTCATGGTCTGTTCAGCATTAAAGGCAGACTCAAAGGCTAAAATAGCGTGATTTTCATTGGCAGCGACCGGCTGGGATCCGATTAAGAGGGCCTTGTCCGCACCTGCCAAGCTCTCGATGATTTCCCCCCAAGCGTTCTGAAGACGGATCAAGTTGGTCCGTGCCAACTCTGGGTTTTCAACCGCCTCTTGTAAAATGGCATTGACCTTGTTTCGATCTGCACGGTAGCCCTTGCTCGACTTGGTTGGACGAGTTACCGCTGGTTTTGAAGCAGGAAGACTGCTACCTGATTGCGCTAACTGTTGCTTGAGTTGAGCGACTTCCTTCTTCAAGTCTTCCAGCTGAGCTAGCACATTGGAAGGAACCTCCACTGCAGCTGACTTAGAAACTTGGCCTGTACTTTCAGCCAATTTAATGGTCATCATTTCAGTATAGATACGCGGTTGCAGACTATTTTTGATATCCGCTAGACTAGTCGTCGCCTGATCAATCAGAGCAAAGAGACGGGCTTGATCGGCTTCAAGATTCGCCGCAAATAAGTCACTAGCGTGAGTGTTTTCTCCGCCTGTCTGAACAATCAAGAGATCTCTCAGGTATTGAAGTAAGTCCGTGACGAAACGGGCCATATTCTTCCCATTATCAAAGATAATCGCCAGCTGATCCAGCGCCGCTGTCGCATCATGAGCCAGGATGGCAGCCACGTACTGATCGAGCGCAGCTAGACTGATGGAGCCCGTAATCTCTTCAGCTATTGCTGTCGTCAACTCACTACCTGCAGTCAGACTTAGGGCTTGGTCTAAAATGGACAAAGCATCCCGCATCCCACCTTCAGCGCGCCGGGCGATGATCTGGACAGCATCTGCTTCATAGGCAATCCCTTCAGTAGCTAGGATATTTTCCAAATGCTGGAAAATATCTGGCAGTTTGATGGATTTGAATTCAAAACGTTGCACCCGTGACAGAATGGTCGCAGGAATTTTGTGCAATTCTGTCGTTGCGAGGATAAAAACCACATTTTCCGTCGGCTCTTCCAGCGTCTTCAACAAGGCATTAAAGGCCCCTGTCGAGAGCATGTGGACCTCATCGATAATGTAGACTTTGTGCTTGGCTAGACTTGGAGCATAGGTCGACTTGTCGCGAATATCGCGAATTTCATCGACCCCATTGTTAGAGGCTGCATCGATCTCGATAACATCTTCAAGACTCCCATTGGTAATGGATTCACAGATATAGCAGTTGTTACACGGCTCCCCATTGACTTGATTGGGACAGTTCATGGCCTTAGCAAAGATCTTGGCCACACTGGTTTTCCCAGTTCCACGAGGACCCGAAAAGAGATAAGCATGGCTGATCTTGTCCTGCTCGACGGCCTGTCTCAATGTCCGTGCCACCACTTGCTGGCCGACCAATTGGCCAAAGGTCTGGCTACGGTATTTCCGATATAAAGCTTGATACATTAGTTCTTAACCCCAAACATCTTAAAGTCCCAGTTTGTCTTTTCGATCAAGAGAGCGACAAACTTTTCCAAATACTCTTGATCCAGCTGATCATAGTCAGAGACACACTCCGAATCCAGGTCTAAAACCCCAAGGAGATGACCGTCCTTGACCATAGGCACCACAATCTCACTCATAGCCCGGCTATCACAGGAAATATAGTTGGCATGCTGGCGCACATCTTCAACAATCATGGTTTCCTGCTTTTGAGCTGCTTCTCCACAGACACCCTTTCCAAGTGCGATATGGACACAAGAAACACCTCCCTGAAAAGGTCCCAAGATCAATTCCGTTTGGTCATACAAATAAAAGCCTGCAAAGACCGAACGAGGCAGGGCTTGATTTAAGAGCGCACTGGCATTGGACAGATTAGCCAAGGCATTGCTTTCTCCTGTTAAGAGAGCGTCTAACTGAGCCAGCAAGAGCTGGTATTGTGATTCTTTTTCCGAATGTTTCATACCTTCCATTATACCAAATCTTTGCCCAAAAATTAAGCTTCAAACAGCGAAAGAAAAGAGAGTGGGACAGAAATCGGTCATTCGTTAGAATTCGATTTCGTCG
>NZ_JVSR01000109.1:0-19329 GCF_001069785.1 Streptococcus parasanguinis | reverse complement strand
CTTCGAAGAAGTTCGCTGACGTCCGTACTCACCTAAGGAAAGTTTTTAATTTGATTTTATCTTTAATCTGAAACCTCTTTTCAGAGGTCTTTTTTTAGGATTCAAATGCATCCATGCCACCTTGGACGTTGGTCACATCATAGCCTTGCTCTTCCAAAAATTGGCAAGCGCGTGCTGAGCGTCGACCAGACTTGCAGATGACATAATAGGACTGATCTTTATCCAGCTCAGTATAGCGATCTAGTAATTCTGACAAGGGAAGCAAGGTCACCCCATCTAGATGAAGGGCATCGTATTCCTCCTGCTCGCGTACATCAAGAACGTGTAAGTCTCCTTTTTGATAAGCTTGGTAAAAGCTTGAAAATAGAATTTCTTTCATGATTTCTCCTATATGGTATGTTATGGAAGGGTTAGAATTTCATAGTTAAAGCTAATTGACTCTAAAAATCGGAACAAGTCTTGGGTTTTAATAAAGATGGTTTTTTCATTGGTATTTGGATGGAAGGTCATGATCTCCTCTGACACAATGTCTTTATCGAAATAGACTCGAATATCTTTTTCTTCATTGTTTAATAAACCAAAGGGAGATACTGTCCCAGCTGGTAATTGCATTTTTTCTGCTAGGGATTCTGCTGAAGCCATGCGGATCCGGTTGGCTTCCACTTGCTCTTTGAAATCATCCATATCCAATGGTTTCTTGTCGTCCATGATGAGAAGATAGAATTGGGTTTTCTTCTTGTTGGTCAAAAACATGGACTTGGTCCGGACACCTTCTAAGCCTTCAATGTAAGAATCGGCCTGCTCAGTCGTGAATGCAGGTGGGTGCTCCACTACTTCAAATTCGATCCCAAGTTCTTCTAATTTGTCTTTAACTTGTTGGTATGCCTCCATCCCCGATCTCCTTTATCTTCGAATGATCTCTTGTACCAATGATTGCAATTCTGGCACCACCTCTGCCTCAAACCAAGGATTCTTTGCCATCCAAATCTGATTGCGAGGGGAAGGGTGAACAAGTGGAAAATAGGTTGGTAAATAGTTCTTAAAATGCTGAACCCGTTCGGTTACCTTGCCACTAACCTTTTCATGAAGGTAGTAAGCTTGCGCATATTGTCCAATCAGAAGGGTCAACTCAATATCCGGACACTCCTTGAGAAGTTGAGGATGCCACTTTTCCGCAAAACCTTTGCGAGGGGGAAGGTCACCAGATTTTCCATGCCCTGGGAAATAAAAGTCCATGGGAATAACTGCAAACAAACCAGAATTGTAAAAGGTGTCTTCGTCAACTCCTAACCATTCGCGCAAGCGGTCACCACTCTTATCCTTCCAGTAAATCCCAGCTTCCTCCGTCTTCATCCCAGGAGCCTGTCCGA
The DNA here is from genome assembly GCF_001069785.1 of Streptococcus parasanguinis. Classification (GTDB taxonomy): domain Bacteria; phylum Bacillota; class Bacilli; order Lactobacillales; family Streptococcaceae; genus Streptococcus; species Streptococcus parasanguinis_T. The sequence goes on along the minus strand of NZ_JVSR01000109.1, from coordinate 17,959 downwards.
TAATATTGATACGAGCAGTTTTTGGAGCTGCAAAGAGTGGCTCGATTCCTCTTTCCGTATAAGCTTTATTTTGAGGATCCATCATAATGGCTTGTTTAATAGTTTCAATCCTTGACATAAGTCCTCCTTCTATGGAAAAACTCAGCCAGAAAACCTGGCCGAGTAGTGGATTATTTGATTAATTCGTAGATGGCTTCTGCGTAAATAGCTGCTGCACGATAGAGATCTTCAACATCTGCGAATTCATTAGCTTGGTGCATGGTATTGACATAATCTGGGAACATAGCTCCAAAGGCAACACCACGTTTCAAGAGGCGACCAAAGGTACCACCACCGATCACTTGTTCGTGTCCTTTGAGACCAGTTTGTTTTTCATAAACACGCAAGAGAGTGGATACCAATTCGTCATCCATCGGAACATAGTGAGGTGTGTGACCATGGGCTGACAAGCTCACTGTAGCCACTCCATCGATCTTTTCAAGGATGGCTTTGATGGTTTCAGGATCTGTTCCTTGAGGGTAACGGATATTGAGGGCAATGGTATTGTCTGCTTGGCTTTCATCAAAATGGAAGACACCTGCATTCATACTCAATGGTCCCATTTTGGCATCTGTATGGGCAATACCTAATTTTTCGCCGGCAAAATCTTCGTGAAGAAGCGAAGCTGTCACATGAAGGTAAGCCTTAGCAGCGCCACCAAAATCAAATTGGTTCAACAAGAGCGCTAAGTAGGTTGCACCATTGATTCCATCTTCAGGAGTTGATCCGTGAGCTGATTTACCAATAATCGTAACGGTATATGTTTCTTCATCCACGGTTGAGATTTCATACTGAAGCTGGTGTTCCTTGGCAAAGGCATCTAAGAGGCCAGCAAGATCTGGAAGTTGTCCAGAAACGACTGCAGTCGCTGACTCTGGCACCATGTTTTCACGAAGACCACCTGTAAAGCTATGAAGTTTAGCCTTCCCAGTGTTGTCATTTCCAAAATGAAGGTACTCCGTAATGTTTCCTTTTTCCCCATTGATGATTGGGAATTCCGCATCTGGAGAGAAGCCAAAATCTGGCTCTGGAAGACCGACATGTTTGAAATAGTAGTCCATGTCAGCCCAACCTGATTCTTCATCCGTTCCGACTACAAAACGCACGCGCTTAGAAACTGGAAGCCCTAAGTCTTTAATGATCTTCAAACCATAGTAGCAAGCCATTGTAGGCCCTTTATCATCAGATGATCCACGCGCATAGAGCTTGCCATCAATAATTTCTGGTTTGTAAGGGTCTGTCTTCCAACCACTACCTGCAGGCACGACGTCCATATGGGCAAAGATCCCAAGCTCTTCTTCTCCTTCACCAAAGGTAAAGTGACCGGCATAATTGTCCACATTCTTGGTCTCATAGCCATCACGCTTAGCAATTTCCAAGAATTTTTCAAGAGCTTTTACAGGACCAGGTCCAAAAGGATGCTCTGCATCTGCCTTGCTGTCATCACGTTCCGAATTGATTTCCAAAAGGCTGTATAGATCAGCCATCATCTCTTCGCGACGTTTTTCTACTTCTGCTTTAAAATCAACTGTTGTCATGCATTCCTCCTCTATCTTCTATTTGCTGAATGGCTTAGCGTTTTTCAATGATTTCGTCTACTGGCAAGCGGTAGCTAGGTTCTACTTTCTCAGCAGCATAGCCGACCGTAATCAAGACTTCCGGACGGAAACGCTCTTCAATGTCCAATACTTCATTGATTTTTGATTTATCAAATCCCAAGATAATATTGGTTCCAATACCTTGGTCCGTCAAAGCAAGTACCAAGTTCATAGCCACAAGACCGGCATTCAAAGCCAAGTAATCACTTGTTTGTTGGGCATCATAGCGAGCAAATTCAGCAGGAAGATTTTGCATAAAGTATTGCAACTGCTCATCTGTGAAGTTCTTAACCCCACCGACACGCGCAATCTTGCGAGCCCGTTTTTGCAAATCGGTATCTGTAAAGAGGGCGATGGTCACAGGGGCTTCCATGACTTGATCGTAGTTTGCACCATAGGCTAATTTTGCCAATTCTGCATTTTTTTGACGAACGACCACAAATTTCCAAGGTTGGCTATTGTGAGCACTTGGAGCTAAGGTCGCAATTTCGATAGCTGTCCGTACATCCTTTGGATCGACCGGCTGGTCAGTAAAATGCTTGATTGCATGACGTTTTTTGTTGAGTTCTAGGAATTTCATAGTCAACTTCCTTTTCTAATTCTATTACCTCTATTTTAACACAAAATGAAAGAGCTTGCAGGGTTTTACAGCCTAAGATTGTGAAAAAAGAAGCGGACATTTTGAAGATCCGCTTCTTTTTTATAGATTGAATACACAAGAGATCCACCTATGATTCATTGGAAAGATTGAAATAGGCAGCTACTTCTTTGGCATAACCGTATTTCTCAATTAAGCCAGTTAGCAGATCGATGTTATGACCCCGATAGTTATCCTCGCGCCTCAATTCTTCGTACATCTCAATAAAAGGAAGACCTTTGTCCTTAGCATCTTGGAGCTCTGCTTCATAGTCATAGGCCACCTTACGAAATTGAAGGTTGGTCACCCCATCTTCTTCGACATCAATCAGAGCATACTGGGCTCTGTGGTTTTGAATTGGTTCCCAGTCAAAATAAGGCATACCAACAGTTCCTGGATTGAGGATCTGTTGGCCCTGACTGCCATAGCGAAGCAACTGCTTGTGGACATGACCGTAGATCGCCATATCCGTCTGATCAACCAGCAATTGGTCAAAGTTCTCCGTCGCATTAGCTGGACGCAAATCTCCACCATAATTCTTTTCTGGTAAATTATGGGTCAATGAGAAGCGAATACCATTGACCTCCTTCTTCTCTACCAATGGAAGGGAGCGAAGCCAATCGATCCGCTTAGGATCTAGTCCTTCCATGAGGTACTGAGTGAGACGAAGAAGCTGGATCTCCTGCGGATCCTCAAGTCCGTACTCGCCATCCAAGGCCTCTAGAACACAATCGTCCCAATTTCCTCGAACAGCCGCTGTAATCGGAATCGCATCTAGCAATTCAAAAAGGTCCTCTCTTCCAGGCCCCGGTAACAAAATGTCTCCTAAAAGCCAGTATTCCGTTGCGCCTAGAGCACGCGCATCCGCAATCACTGCCTCGAGGGCTGTTGTATCTCCGTGGATATCAGATAAAATAGCAATTCGATTGTTCATTTTAAACTCCTTATGATTGGTATGGTTCAGAATCCTCCGCCACTTCCATCAAGGGACTTGCTTCTTCTTGTTTTCCTTGATGGAGCTTGGATTGCACTGCCTCCGCTACTGCTCGTGGGATGCCGACTGTGACGATCTCATCCACAGTGGCTTCTTTGATCTTGGTCAGTGACTTGAAATGTTTCATCAGTAACTGCTTGCGTTTTGGTCCCAAGCCTTCAATGCCGTCCAACTGGGAAGAGAAGGAATTCTTGGATCGTAGTTGGCGGTGGAAGGTGATGGCGAAGCGGTGGACTTCATCCTGGATCCGCTGGAGGAGGAAAAATTCCTGCGAAGTCCGAGAGAGTTCAATAACTTGGAGAGGATCACCAAAGAGCAATTCATGGGTCTGGTGCTTGTCATTCTTTTGCAGACCTGCAATGGGAATATCCAGTCCCAACTCTTCTTGGATGACTTGCTTGGCAATATTGACTTGCCCCTGCCCCCCATCGATAACGATCAGATCAGGTGGCGTCAGGCCATCCCGCATAACCCGGCTGTAACGTCTGCGAATGACTTCCCGCATGCTGGCATAGTCATCTGGCCCGACGACAGTCTTGATCTTGTACTTGCGATAGTCTTTTTTGCTTGGCTTCCCATTGACAAAGACCACCATGGCTGAAACCGGACTGGTCCCCATGATGTTGGAGTTGTCAAAGGATTCAATGCGCACAGGAGTTGGAATTTGCAGGAGTTTTCCAAGGTTTTCAATGGCACCTTGGGTCTTTTCCATGGATTTTTCAAGGAGATTGAACTTCTGCTCCAGACTGACACGCGCATTCTTGATGGCTAGATTGACCAACTGCTTCTTCTCCCCACGTTGGGGCTTGAGGACCTTGGTATTCACTAGGGCCTTGACCGCTTCCTCATCGATATCTTGAGGGATCAGGATTTCATTGGGGATCAGGTGAGATTTCTCCTGGTAAAACTGCCCTACATAGGTCAAGAAATCCTCGTCCGGATCATTGTAGTAAGGGAAGAGGTTGACATCCCGCTCGATCAGCTTGCCCTGACGGACAAAGAAGACCTGCACACACATCCAGCCCTTGTCTACGTAATAGCCAAAGACATCCCGGTTCTGCAAATCCTTGGCCATGACCCGCTGTTTGGTCCGCAGGGTCCCGATGGCCTGGATCAGATCCCTATACTCGGCTGCCCGCTCGAATTCCATGTTTTGCGCAGCCGTAGTCATCTTGAGCTTGAGCTCATCGATAATCTTGTCATCCTGCCCCTTGAGGAAATCAGAAACCTCCTGAGCCATGCCCTTGAAATAGGCCTCATCCTTATGGCAGACCGTGTGGGCCATACACTGCCCTAGATGGTAGTAAAAGCAGACCTTGGAAGGCGGATTGGTACACTTGCGGAATGGGAAAATTCGGTCTAAAAGTCGCTTGATCTCATTGGCCGCCCCTACATCCGGATAGGGACCGAAATAGAGCCCGCCATCCTTTTTGACCTGGCGCGTGATAATCAGACGCGGATAGCGCTCATTGGTAATCTTGATGAAGGGATAGGACTTGTCGTCCTTGAGCATGATATTGTACTTGGGCTTATTCTCCTTGATGAGGTTGATCTCAAGAAGCAAGGCCTCAATATTGGACTCGGTGACGATAAACTCAAAATCCACAATCTCAGATACCAGCGCTTCCGTCTTGGTATCGTGGCTCCCTCTGAAATAGGACCGCACCCGATTGCGAAGATTCTTGGCCTTCCCCACATAGATGATGGTACCGTTCTTATCTTTGTGAATGTAACAGCCCGGACTCGTCGGCAAGAGCTCGAGCTTGGATTTAATCAAGTTATTCATACTCTCTATTATAGCAAAAAAGAGAGGTCTTGGCCTCTCTCTAATATGTTTGTATTATTATCCACCTTCACCAAGTTAAAAATAATTTTTAAATTATATATCAGACCCTCATCCTCAATCCTTTATCTTCACTTGCCCTTTTTCATAGCAAAAAAGAGAGATCTAAAAGGATCCCCCTTTACTAGCAATCGATAATCTTTATCCTTTGAGATTAGCCATCTGGAAGAGCGGAATCACATAAGGAACAATAGACATCAGGATAGTGAATAGCACGAAGAACCAGAACCAGAAGGAAGCGAGGGCACGCTGGAAAACTCCCGGCTGAGGTTTATTGGCCTGAATATAAGCCTTGATAGCTGGCCATTTAGTCGCAAGAACCACTATCATGACAATGGAACCAATGGCTAAAACACCGATTTGGAGCCAATTCGCTAGTCCCTCGTCCACATGATAGGCCACATAATGCAAGCCTTGGGAAATGACAAAGTTATTGAAAATGTGATAGAAAATTGCCCACCAGATATTGTATTCAAAGGCAATGTAGCCGAATCCTAGACCAATGATACCCGCGAAAAAGAGCTGGTCAAAATTGGCATGGAAGAGGCCGAATAAAATAGCCGTCATGACAATGGCAAAGATTTTGCCATACCGTTCCAAGCCTCGCAAGCCAGCCCCACGGAAGAAGAATTCCTCTGTGATAGGACCAAAAAAGCCAGCATACAAGAGCATAGTCCAAGATCGCTCAATCGTATCTCCTAGATCTGGTGTTGGAGAATGAAGGCCAATGGTCTCAAACATGCGCTCAATCACTTGTGTCATCACAGATGAAAAGACTTGAGAAAAGCCAAGAAAGGCGAGAAGAATAAAGAAGACTGAAAGTGTCATCTTACGTCCCTTATGCTTAAGATCATATTTATAAAGGGCCTTCTTGCGATAGGCATTAAAAAGAAAGAGTCCAATGGAAATAGAGATGAGGTAGGGAATACCAGCCCAAACATTCAGGGCGTTTAGTTTCTCCGTTACTTGACTTGGATCTTTTCTGAGAGAGCCTGCTAGGGTTAAGCCTAAGAGGACTTCCCACAGGACGGTTACTAAGGTCATTACCAAGAGATAAATAGCAAGTGTCCCAGAATACCTTCCTATATCTTTTTTAGGGTCTAATAATCGGTTATATTGGTTCATTTCTTCCTCCTAGAAAATAGATAAAAACTCGCACAGACTCCTTCGTATAAGACAAAGAAAATCAAAAAGGCATGCATAAAGTAGTCTTCTGGTAATGCAAGAATAATCGAATCCACGCGCGGATCAAAGAGCCAAGTATTGTCCCCAGCAAATAAGACCTGATGAAAAAGCGTAAAGAATTGATCAAAGCCAATCATAACAGCCATCACCGCAAGCACTACTGGTAAAACCATCATCCAAAAGAAGAGACTTCGGTACAGGGCCAGGTAGCCATTTTTGACGACTGTCCGCATAAAATGGATAAAACCAGGTAGAGTAACCAAGAATACGACCGTCACCAAATGAAACAGGTACTTGACGGCTTCAAAATGGTGCAAGCCATTTTTGGAAGAGGGGAATTGAGGCATCTTCAACACCCATTGAAAAGGATTGGTCAAGTAGTTCATCAAGACATTAAAATTCTTCATGATGACTGAAGCCGAAAAACCAGTTCGGCTTTGAATCCCCAACCAATGGATCTCCATGGGATAGAGGACCCATGCTAGGCCAATGGTGAGAAGGATCGTAGCTGACAAGATAAAGAAAAATTGGTTGATTGATTTTAAACTTTTAAGCATCAAAATCCCACTCCGCTAAACTGGAAACAACATGTGTCGGTGCAATTGGTAAGGTCGGCACTTCCTCTGGTTTGGTAAAACCTGTCGTCACCAAAAGAGTTGGAATCCCATTGTCAATACCTGCACGAATATCTGTTAGATAATTATCCCCGACCATTACGACTTCTTCTCTTTCAAGACCCAAGTGTTCAATAGCCTTATCCATGATGATGGCCTTTGGTTTTCCAATAATCACAGGCTCCACCCGTGTTGCTGCTTCGACAAGAGCAATCAAGGATCCTGCACCTGGTAGCAAGCCACGCTCCGTCGGGATATTCAGGTCCGGATTGGTCCCGATAAAGTGTGCTCCCTTTTGAATCGCCAAGGTTGCTTTAGCAAACTTCTCATAATCCACTTGCCAATCGAGGCCAATCACGACATAATTAGGTGCTTCTTCATCGATGATATAGCCAGCTTCTTCAATAGCATCTTTGAGCCCCGCTTCTCCGATCACATAGACCTTTTTGCCCAAATTTTGGTCATTCATGTAGTCAATGGTCGCAAGGGTAGCTGTATAGATAGTCGAAACTGGGGTTTCAATATTGAAATGAGTGGCCAGCATATCCCGAACAGTCTCTGGTGTGCGGGTTGTATTGTTGGTCACAAAGAGATAGGGAATCTCACGCGCCTGCAGTTCATGAACAAAAGCTTCTCCTGCAGGAATTCGTGATTTTCCTTTGTAAATAGTGCCATCCAAATCAATCAAATAGCCCTTATAGTGCATTTATTCTTCCCTTTCTGTGTCAGCTTCTTCATGCAACTTCTCTGCATCGACTCGTCCACCAGAACCATATAAGAGCAAGGCTCCAGCATAGAGGACAAATTGTAACACCAAACCTGTAAAATTAATCCCTTGACTTCCCGATTGGGTGAACAAGAAGGATGCTACCATGAGGATCACAATGGTCAATAACAAGCCTATCACGGTTGCCTGATCCACACTGATTTGATAAACCGTGCGTTTAGTGCTCCGATTTTTTCCGTCAGACTTAGTTTCTGGTTGCAAATTCTCCACAAAATCCGTCACCAAGGTCGCAGCGAGGCTGACTGTTGTGCTAAAGAGCACGCCTTGGGACAAGCGGTGATAGAAATTGGACCAGAAGGATCCTGATTGGCTAGTAATCCCAATCGAGAAGATCATGACCGGTAAAAGAAAGGCCAAGGTGAAATGGATCCAGACCCGATACCAGCGTACATCTTCTCTTAAAAAGCGATTAAAACTCTCTAAATTCAAGCGATAGCGGAAAAATTTATAAATTTCCTCTACCAGGATGATGCCCAAAGCACAAAGAGTCAAGAGCCAATCTCCCAACATGTACAAAGGGTTCTTTTGACGCTTGGCATAGGCCACAACCCGTTTTTGATAGCTTTCAAGTTCCTGTTTTTTATTTTTTAATCTTCTACTTTCCATAATTCCAACCCTTTTCTTCTACTTCTTCCCACTCAATTTCAGCTTGGGCATTGATCTGACCATCTGAAGTAATTTGGTGCTGAGTTTTCAAGCCCTCTTGTTCATATTGAGAGGTGATGAGACCTCCTGCTAGTACTTCTTTGACATATTTTAGATGAACTTTTTTAGGGACATGATGGGTCAAGAAGTCTGCTCCCATCACCTCAAAAACCCAGTCCAAGTATTTACTGTTATTGACATGTCCGTTCATATCCAAGTCGTAAAAGCGAACCCGATATTCTTGTTCGATGCCCCCCTCTAATTCCTTAAAACGGGGACCGCGGAGCATGGTTTTTGAAAATTCAGAGTCAAAGGCATCCGTGATTTCGCTCATAACTGGATGGACCTTGCGCGTATCCCGATCCATCAAGACAAAGGTCGCGACCATCTCAATGATGGTATTTCCTGCTTCATCCTTGATATTAAAAGCCCGATAGCAGAAAAGGCGATTATGGCTCTTGGCATAGGTTTCGATGGTGATCTTTTCATCAAATACAGGGAGACGATCGATCTTCATATTGTAATCCGTGATAATCCAGACTAGATTGTAGTTCTCTAAAATGTACATATCACTCATACCCAGCTCAATCGATTGCATACCCGATACCTGTAAAGACAGCAAGATCAATTGGGGAATCTTAATATAACCATTGACATCGCTCATATCAAAAGGAATTTTCATGCTGTATTCAAATGTTTTTGCCATCTTCTACTCCAAAATAAACTTCTCTGCTACAGTGTCTCCTAAAAAGAGACCTTTCTTAGTCATTCGTACAATGTCCTTGTCAGGTACCAAAAGGCCCTGCTGGGTCAATTCCTCAACCACTGATCCATATTGTTGGTCAAAATTCACACCAAACTTTTCTTCAAAACGCTTCTTGGAAACGCCTGTTTTCTTACGTAGTCCTAGAAACATCTCTTCTTCCATCATTTCTGTCTGAGTCAGATGTTCTTCTTGGACACGCGTATTTCCCTCTTCTACAGCCTGCATATAGTGGCGGATAGGGCCATGATTCTTGTAGCGAATCCCATCGACATAGCCGGATGCACCAGCTCCTAAGCCATAATACTCCGCATTATCCCAATACATGAGGTTGTGGCGACTTTCAAAACCAGGCTTGGAGAAATTGGAAATTTCGTAATGCTCAAAGCCCGCACGCTCCAACTCCTGAATAATGTATTCAAACATCTCTGCTTCCAACTCCTCTTTAGGTAGAGGAAGCTTGCCCCGCCTCATGCGATTCATAAAGACTGTGTGATTCTCCAGAATCAAACTATAAAGACTCATATGGGGAATGTCGAGGGCAAGAGCCTTAGCGACATTCTCTTTGACCTGGTCCATGGTTTGCGTCGGAAGCGCATAAATGAGGTCGATCGAAATATTGTCAAAACCAGCCAGCTTCAGACGGTCGATATTGTCATAAATATCCTGCTCTTGATGGCTCCGACCAATCTTCTTGAGCAAGCGATTATCAAAAGTCTGCACGCCCAATGAAACCCGATTAACCGGCGAATCCTTCAAGACCGCAATCTTATCCGGATCCAAATCACCAGGATTGGCCTCGATTGTCAGCTCTTCCATCTGAGACAGATCAAGCGACTTAGTCAGCTCCTTGAGCAGATAGGCTAGCTGATCCGCAGTTAGAGCTGTCGGTGTCCCACCCCCAATATAGAGAGTCCGTAAGTGTGTGATTTCTTCCCTACGAAATTCTTGGATCAAATGCTCCAAATAGGCATCGACTGGTTGATTCTTAATAAAGACCTTCGAAAAATCACAATAAAAACAAATCTGGGTACAAAATGGGATGTGGACATAAGCGGACGTTGGTTTTGTATGCATACCTTTAATTATACCATAAAATTCCACCGATTCCGAAAAGAAAAGGGAATAAGAAGCCAGGAATTCCTTGACAAGAAGGAATAAAAGGAATAGAATAAATTTAATCATATTCGGAGGTAAGGAGATATGAACAACTAAGTTTCGTTAAATAAAATACTTTATTTAGTGGACTGCTTGTTCTATCTCTTTTTGTGTACCCTCTTGCCTATTCTCCAACCATTTGTTGGCTAAATAAGGTTTTTTTCTGCTTGGGTTTCACTTGAATACAGCTCTACTAAATAGGTAGAGCTGTTTTTTGTCCCAGTAGAAAGGAATCTTATGCTAAAACTATCCCACCTCACTATCCGACATACAAAAGATTTACGCGATCTGGTTCGTGATCTGTCCCTAACCATTCATGAAGGAGAAAAAGTTGCCATTATTGGCGAAGAAGGGAATGGAAAATCTTCCTTGCTTCAGGTCCTTATGTCCCCAAAATCCCTACCAGATTATCTGATCACGGAAGGAGAAATCACCACTTCCTTTCACTCCTATGCCTATATTCCCCAGGCGTTGCCGGAAACATTGAAGAGGAAAACCTTGGAAGAATATTTTTTTGGAGAGGACGAGCTAGACTATGCCAGCCTCTACAGACTGGCTGATCAATTGCAATTTAATAGCGAGCGCTTTGCAAGCGATCAAGCTATCGGAAGTCTATCTGGAGGAGAAGCCCTCAAAGTCCAACTGCTTCACGAACTTTGTTATCCTCATGAATTGCTATTTTTAGATGAACCTTCAAATGATCTGGATTTGGAGACCTTGGATTGGCTCCAGCAGATGATCCAAACGAGTCCCCAAGCCATAATATTTATTTCCCATCATGAAGATTTTTTGACTCAGACGGCGGATACCATCATTCACCTCAGACAGATCAAACACCGCAAGGAGGCTGAAACCATCGTGGAGCACCTAGGCTATCAAGACTACAGTAGCCAGAGGGAACAACAATTTAAGCAACAGTCTCAGCAAGCGGCCAACGATCAACGAGCCTACCAAAAAACAATGGAGAAGCACCGTCGCGTCCGTCAGCAAGTCCAAACTTCCTTACGAAATACCAAAGATAGCACTGCTGGACGTCTTCTGGCAAAGAAAATGAAGTCCCTCCTCTCACAAGAAAAGCGCTACGAGCGAGAATTCCAATCCATGACTCCCCAACCCTATGATGAGGAAATCATCAATCTGCATTTCCCTTCCCTCATTCCCTTGTCTCCTCAAAAACGTGTCCTTCTCTTAGATCAAGAAGAGCTCGCAATTGGGGATCGTTTGCTAGTCAAGAACCTCTCCCTCACACTTCAAGGGCAGGATAAGATAGGGATTATCGGTTCCAACGGTGTTGGGAAATCCACTTTTCTAAAAAAGATCTGGGAGATTTTACAGAATAATGAGAGTATCCGCACTGCCTATATGCCTCAAGATTACACTGAAGGCCTCCCTTTGACTCAGACACCCGTTCAATTTCTACAGCATTCAGGTGATCGCGAAGAAATCAACACCATTCAATTGCATTTAGCCTCCCTCAACTTTACTTATTCTGAAATGCATCATCCTATCTCTGAACTTTCTGGTGGCCAGCAAGGAAAACTCTTCCTCCTTCAATTAGTACTCACAAGTCCCCAGTTTCTGCTCTTGGACGAGCCTACTCGTAATTTTTCCCCCACTTCCCAACCAGAAATTCGTCGCCTATTCGCAGACTACCCAGGAGGACTGGTTACAGTCTCCCACGACCGGACCTTCCTCAAAGAAGTCTGCCAAAAAATCTATCGTCTGACTGAAAGTGGCTTCGTAGAGATAGAGTCGCTCTAACGTAAAAAAAGATCGGCCAAAAAACCAATCTTGTAGAACGAAGAAAAAATGTTCTATTATACAAATCTAACAAATCCAGAGTTATCCAAGCCTCTATTGAAACTTTTCCGCCGTGAGAAAAGTGCCTGAAACGTAATAGTTTCAGGCACTCGGAATTATTGAGACCTTAGGCTCAATAATTAGTCATGGAACTTCGAAGAAGTTCGCTGACGTTCGTTCTCACCTAAGGAAAGTTTCTAAGAGGACTTTGTCTTCAATTTGAAAGATTGGCAAAAACCAATCTTTTTTCTAATTCTTCCCTGCATCTTGTCCCATTTCTTGGGTGCGTTTGTAGGCTGCTTCCACTCCTGCAATGATGTCGCCCCGTAGGCCGACTTGTTCTAAGCGGTTGACACCTGCGATGGTAGAGCCACCCGGGCTACAAACTGCATCTCGCAAGCGGGCTGGGTGCTCACCTGTCTCTAGGACCATTTGACTAGCGCCTTGGAAGGTCTGTGCAGCCATCTGCAAGGCTTGCTCTCGTTTAAGTCCTAATCCTACTCCTGCATCTGCCATGGCTTCAATCATCTGATAGACAAAGGCTGGACCACAGCCTGCGACAGCCGTTGCAGGATCCATCAATTTTTCTTCAATTTCATAGAGAGCCCCTGCTCCTGCTAAGAGCTGGTTTACTTTAGCTACTTGCTGGTCTGTCACTGCTTGAGAGCGGGCTAGACTGATAACACCTTGACCAATGGCCACAGGCGTATTGGGCATGATGCGAATGAGCCCTAGCTGGTCGTTCTGGATCACGTCAGCCATCTTTTCTAGTTCCAAGCCTGCAGCCATGGAAACCAGTAAGAGATTGGAGCGTTGGGCTAAGATGCCCTGATACTCCTCTAGGAGAGGGCAAATCTGATAGGGTTTGACCCCTAAAAAAATCACTTCAGCCTCTTGAAAGACTTGTTCAAGATCAGACGCCGTTCCCCCATACTGGCTGATAAACTCTTGCACCTTTTGAGGAGAACGATTGACCAAGAGCAGGTCTTGCGCATCCACTTCTTTTGCGACTGCTTTGGCTAAACTAGCTCCCATGTTTCCTAGTCCAATAAATGCTACTTTCATTTTTTACCTCACTTGACCATTTCCACTGACGATATACTTGTAACTGGTCATTTCCCGGAGTCCCATTGGTCCACGCGCATGGAGTTTTTGGGTCGAGATCCCCATTTCACAACCTAGACCAAATTGACCTCCATCTGTAAAGCGTGTAGAAGCATTGACATAAACCGCTGCTGAATCTACTTGCTTGGTGAAATAAGCGGCTGTCTCAGGATTTTCAGTCACAATAGCATCCGAATGATGGGTGCTATGAGCTTCAATATGGTCCGTCGCTTCCTCAACTCCATCAACGACCTTGACTGCTAAAATATAATCTAAAAATTCGGTATCAAAATCCTGTTCCTGTGCGGCTGTTCCAGAAATAATAGCCTGTGCTTGCTCATCTAGGCGCAACTCAACGGATCTTTCCCGATCATCCACTAAACGCGATTTGACCAAAGGCAAGAAGTCAGACGCGATCGCTCGATCCACCAACAAGACCTCCAGGGCATTGCAGACGGATGGGCGGCTTGTCTTGGCATTTTCAATAATGGCGAGGGCTTTCTGGAAGTCAGCCTCCTTGTCCACATAGACATGGACGATCCCAGTTCCTGTCTCGATAACGGGGACAATGGCATTTTCAACCACCGCTTGGATCAATCCAGCACCACCACGTGGAATGAGCAAATCTAGATATCCCTTAGCCTTCATCATAGCAATACTAGAAGCTCGACTCGTATCTTGGATCAGTTGGAGAAGATCTGGATTGAATCCAGCTTCTTCCAATCCAGCCTTGAGGGCTGTCACGATCGCTAGAGCAGAATGAAAGGCATCCTTTCCAGTACGAAGAACCACTGCATTTCCACTCTTGATGGCAAGCGCTGCAGCATCCGATGTCACATTTGGCCGGCTTTCATAAATGATGCCAATAACACCCATGGCAACGCGAACTTTCTGGATTTCAAGACCATTTTCCAAGACTTCCGTATCCAGCACTTCCCCAATTGGATCTGACAAGTCTATTAAAGCACGAATTCCTTGTGCCATACCGGCAATCCGCTCTTGATCAAGAAAGAGGCGATCGAGCATGACTTCAGAGATCTTCCCACGCGCTGCTTCCATATCGATTTGATTGGCTGCTAAAATGACTTCAGTCGCTTTCAAAAGCTGGCTAGCCATGGCCTCCAAAGCCTGATTTTTAAGAGCTGTACTGGCTGTATTGATGCTTTTCTTAGCTGATCTCGCTATGGCTAATTGTTCTTGTGTTGTTCCCATACGTGTTCCTCTAGAATTCTGTAAAGAGTAGGTCAATCTCAGGAGTTACCGAGATCCAATCATCCCGGTGGATAAGGATTCCCTTAGCTTTTTTAGATTGGAGTAGATCGCGCACAGCTGATTGGCCGAGACGGACCTTGCCTTTTCCTAGTAATTGACCAGTCTCTTGATGATAGACGCTGACGATGTCGTGATAAGAGAAATCCCCTTCTGCCTTGGTCACACCAGAAATCAATAGACTCTTTCCATGATCCAACAGAGCTTGCGCTGCTCCAGCATCCACCCAAACGGCACCTTTGCTTTCTGCATAAAAGGCTAGCCATTGCTTCTGGGTTTTTAAACCCTTGTCCTCTGCAAGGAAGTAACTGCCATCTGCTTGCTCTTGCGCCGCTTCGATCAAGGCATCATGCTTGAGAGATGAGCAAATATAGACAGGAACCCCAGACTCTGTCGCCAGGGTCGCTGCCTTGAGTTTGGTCAGCATACCGCCAGTTCCATTGCTACTACCCGCACCTCCAGCCATCTCGATCATCTCGCGAGAAATGTGCTCGATCCGCTCCAAACGCTTGGCTGTTGGATCCTGAGAAGGATTGGCTGTATAGAGGCCATCGACATCCGTCAACAGCACCAAAAGATCCGCTTGGGCCATGGCCGCAACCTGCGCACTCAAGGTATCATTGTCACCAACTTTTAGCTCAGCGATAGAGACCGTATCATTTTCATTGATAATCGGAATCGCCCCACGGTTGAGTAAGACAGAAAGGGCCTGGTGGGCATTCTTATAGCGACGTTGATCCGCAAAGTCATCCTGGGTTAATAAAATCTGTGCAGAAACAATATTGCGTAAAAGAAGATTAGAGGTATATTCTTCCATCAATAAACCTTGACCAACTGCCGCAGAGGCTTGCTTGTCTGCCACCTTAATCGGCCGTTTCTTAAAACCAAGGGCACCAAACCCAGCAGCAACCGCCCCTGATGAGACCAAGATCAACTCATGGCCCGATTCGTGTAAGAGAGCCAACTGCTGGGTGATGACCTTGACCTTCTGTCTAGAGAGTCTCCCGTCTGGATTGGTCAAAGACGAGGTCCCTACTTTAAAGACGATTCGTTTTGCTTTCATCGCTGTGATTCTTTCTAATACTATTTATTTCGTAAGTAATGAAAGTGACTGAATCTCCATTCAGCCATTCTCCATTATCCTTTTCGAAGGTCTTCCAGCGTTTTCTCAAAGATCGCTGGCACTTCTGCTGTAAATTCCAAAGTCTCTCCTGTGCGAGGGTGGGTGAAACCAAGTGTCCGCGCATGAAGAAACTGTCCTTGTCCTTTGAGTGTTTTCTTAGGTCCATAAGCAGGATCTCCAGCTACTGGATGGCCAATATAGGCCATATGCACCCGAATTTGGTGGGTCCGACCAGTCTCCAGTTGCAACTCTACCAGCGTGTAATCCCCAAAGCGTTCCAAGACTTGAAAACGGGTCACTGCAGGTTTTCCTTTAGCCGTCACTGCTTGTTTTTTCCGGTCCTTTTCACTGCGACCAATTGGTGCTTCGATCATGCCCCGATCGTTAGGAAGATTGCCATGGACAATGGCCCAATACTTCCGGAGAGATTTTTTGTCTTTGAGTTCCTCTGCTAAGGCGACGTGGGCTTGGTCATTTTTTGCGACCATCAAGAGGCCTGACGTGTCTTTGTCGATCCGATGAACGATCCCTGGACGCAATTCTCCATTGATCCCTGAAAGGTCCTTGACATGGTATAACAGTGCATTGACCAAGGTCCCGCTGGTGTGGCCGGCACTCGGGTGAACAACCATGCCTTGGGGTTTATTGACGACGACGACATCCTGGTCCTCATAGACGATGTCTAAGGGCAGATCTTCTGCTTCATAGCTGACCTCTTCCACTTCTGGGACTTCATACTGGATGATGTCTCCTTCTTTGACCGTATACTTAGCTTTTTTCACAGTTCCATTGACCAGAACTTTTCCTTCTTTGATCTGCTCATTGGCTACAGCTCGTGACAAGGGAGTCAAATCCGCCAAAGCCTTATCCAGTCGCGCACCGGCTACTTCGATTTTAATTTCCATGCGTTTCCTCTTTCAACATCAGGATCAGGAGCAAGAAAACTCCAACTGTCAAATAACTATCTGCTACATTAAAAATGGCAAAATTCATAAAATCCAGGTGGAACATATCGACCACAAAGCCCTGACGCAGGCGATCGATAAAATTCCCCAAGCCACCTGCAATCACCAAGGTCAAGCCCATCACCATCCAAAGCGACCCCTTAAGGTGCTTATAAAGATAGTAAAAGGCCCCTACCATCACGACTAGAGTGATGAGGGTAAAGAACCATTGCTGATTTTCAAGAAGTGAAAAAGCTGCACCTGTGTTTTGAAGATAGGTCAGGCTGACCACATGGGGAATAAAAGACTTAACGACACCCAGTGGAATGTTCTTGACTACATACCATTTGACCAACTGATCCAGTAGGACCAATAGCACAATTGCTACTGGAACCATTATTTTTCTCTTCATTTCTTACCTCTTTTGATCAAAATACTCTACCATGACCTCGACAAACTTCTCTGCTACAGGGGAGAGATCCATCTCTTCGCGTTTGACATAGACCATTTTATTGTCCAAGTTGTCTTCTAAAGGAATCACGGTAATACCATTCACGGACTGGCTATCTAAAAAGCCTGATCCTGTCGCATAAGCATCTGTCCGCTCCAAGATCCCATTCAAGGTGGCCCGGTCGGTTACATTGAACATTTGGGAGCTCGAACTGGTATCGACAAAATTCTCTGAATAATAGAGGTACTCATCTTTTTCTTGGGTAAAGCGAACAGTTGGCAATTGAGCTAGATCTTCCATGACCAGTTTTTTCTTCTTAGCCAGAGGGTGTCCCTTGCGAAGGTAAATATGAGTCTGAAAAGGAATCAAATCCACCACTTCAAGTCCTAATTTATCAACCCGTTGCATAATTCCCTTGGTATTTTGACGGTTGAGATAAATAATCCCCAACTCACTATGCCCTTGAGCCACTTCATCCAAAATTTGGACCGTCGTTGACTCAAAGATGCGGAAGTTTTTATTTTCCGGATAGCGGATCGAGAATTCCGTCATCAATGGTGGCAAGAAGTCATAGTGTTGACTAGAAATAGAGAATTCTTTCTTCTCTTCTTCAGGACTGGCATATTGATTTTGAAAAATATCAAACCCCTTAACCACGTCCTGCGCTTTTTCATAAAATTCCATTCCCCGACGGGTCAAAAATGTCCCCGAACTAGTTCGACGAAAAATTTTAAAGCCCAGTTCCTTTTCCAGATCGCGTACTGAAATAGACAAGCTCGGCTGACTCACATACATTTTTTCAGCAGCCTCACGAAAAGTACCACTATTGGCAATCGCCACTACATATCGTAATTGTTGTATATTCATTCTATTTTCCTTATTACAGTATCGATCTATTATACCATAAATTAGGGGCTGAAAGAAGAGATCCGTTTAAGAGACCTTCTTCTAGTAAAAATAAAAAAGAGAGTGGGACAGAAATCGGTAATTCGTTAGAATTCGATT
>NZ_JVSR01000108.1:0-35890 GCF_001069785.1 Streptococcus parasanguinis | reverse complement strand
GCTAGCATTTTTTTACTTTTTTTCATAATTGCACTCCTTTTTCTTTACCCCAATGGATGTTTCTTAACCAATAGGGTTGTAAAATAATCTAATTTGTCATCAACAGTTAATTCTGATACTCCGTACAGAATCTTTTGCTTCTCAGTAGAAGCATGACTCACTAAAAATGTTTTTTCAATCAAGTTGTGTTTTTCCAATAAAGGAAGAACGACATCCAAGTGTCTAGCTACCTTCATAATGACGACAGTATCATGAATTGCCAAGGCTTGGTCAATCTTATCAGCATCTGCTGTAGCTGGTACCACTGCAAAGGACTCCTCATCCATGGTTAAAGGTTGGCCCAAGACAGAAGCCATACTACCAAATGAGGTAATTCCAGGAATTGTTTGGGTATCGATGCTATCTCCAATTAATCTCAACAGGTAACTATAGGTACTGTAGACCATTGGATCTCCAAGCGTGATAAAACCAACATTTTTCCCAGCCTTCACATCTTCCACCACTTCAGCAGCAATTTGTTCCCATTGAGGTTCTTTCTTTTCTAGCGAACGAACCATCGGAAAATGACGTTGTTTAATTTCTAAGTGGTCACTGACATAGGGGCTTGCAATCGTCAAAGCCACACTTTTAGCGCCACGTTTGGCTTCTGGCGTATACAAGATATCCAATTTATTCAGGATATTCTTTGCTTTAACGGTAACGAGTTCACTATCACCTGGACCAATCCCAATTCCGTAAAATGTTGCCATAATTGACCTCCTATTGAATGATTTGTTCTAAGTGTTGAACATAAAGTTCTTGAACACTTGGGTATTCCCCAAGTCCAATCAAGTGTGTTTCCACTTGATAGCCTTTTTCTGTGAAAAAGTGTTTCCATGAACCTTCTTCATCCGAACACAAATCATTTGTTGCATGATCTCCTGCAACCAACATAAATGGGGCAAGATGTACTTTTTTAACGCCTTTAGCTTCCAGCTGTTTTTCAAGGTCCTCTACTGGTGGATAAGATTCCACACACCCGATATAAACAGGTGTTTCCATCAGCATGTGGTCTAATGCAGCATAAGCCGTAAATGCATAGTGCTGACTACCATGTCCCATAAGGATGGTTGCTTCGTCTACATCATTATTATTGTATTCTTTTACAAGGATATTTGCAACATTTTCATAATCTTCTTCACTAAAAAGAAGAGGTTTCCCAATTTTTAGAATGTCAAATTCATGTTTCAATTGGTTGGCTTGATGAAGGACTTTTTCATATTCACTTCCTAGAATAACATGAAGCGGTTGAATGTATACTTCCTTTACACCATCCTTTTTCAATTGTTCCAAAAGTTGATTAACTGTTGGAACTGTGATTCCTTCATTTTCCTTAATTCTCTTAATGACAACATTCGAAGTGAAGGCACGATACACTTGAAAATCAGGGAATCGTTTTTGGATGGCCTCTTCACAGGCTTGAATGGTTTTCTTTCGTGTTTCAGGATAGGTCGTCCCGAAACTAACAACTATAATCGCTTTACTCATTTTCACTTTCCCTTCTAAAAAAAGTTTGGCAAGCTTTACAAACAGATTTTAAGGTCTTCTCTTCTGATTCAATCAAGTGATGATAGCCTGCTTTTTCCAAGACAGATCTAGTATTGTCTCCCATAATGATAATGGGTTTCCCTTTCCAATTCTCTTGAGATTTTTCGGCCATCAAAACAAAGTGGTAGGCCGCAGCAGAATTTGGTAAACAAACAAGCTGAATATCTTCTGAATGATAGGCAAACGATTCACTTTCAAAATCTACTGAATGAGTTGAGTAGATCGGGAAGTTCAAAACTTCAGCTACTGCTTTTTCCTTAATATCTGAAGTGAGGATGATCCAGTTTCCTTCTTGATCAGCCATTCGTTTCACAAAATTTTCTTCTGCAAAATCGTTGATCTGATCATACAAACGAATACCTGATTCTTTGATGGCCTTAATCGTGTGATGACCACTAGCGACAATCTTTAAATGACTGAGACTACGAATATCTAGGTCTTTATCTTGCAAATAAGCAACAAAGAATTTCCAAGAGCTAGGATCAGTGATCAATACCCCATCAATGCTAGAGAGTTCAGGTAGTGACAATTCTTTTGCAAGCAATTTACTTGGAGACTGAAAAGCGTAAACTGTCGCCCCAGCATCCTTCAACAGTTTGGGAAGTTTAGCATTTGGCGTTTCTTGAACCAAAATAGTACGACCAAATAAAGGAAGTTTTTCATGGTAGTTTAATTCCTCACGGAAAGCAACGACGTCACCAATCACAATTAAACTCGGCGCTTTCATTTGATGTTGTTCAACCAGCCCAACAATGTTTTCTAACTTACCATCGATCGAACGTTGTTGAGGGTGGGTGGCCCATTCAATAATAGCGACAGGAGTATCCTTATCATAGCCACGTACCATCAATTCTTCACAGATAGTCTGTAAGTTTTTCATCCCCATTAAAAAGACTAGGGTACCCTTTAGATGGGAAATAGCGTCCCAGTTTAGTGCTTCACTGGCATCTTGTAAATGCCCAGTGAAGACATGAAAGCTAGTTGCGATATTTCTAAAAGTCATGGGAATGCCGGCATAAGCAAGGCCAGCAATCGCAGAGGTGATTCCAGGAACTACTTCAAATGGAACTCCTTCCTGGATGAGAGTTTGTGCTTCTTCTCCTCCCCTACCAAAGATATAGGGGTCGCCACTTTTTAGACGAACAACTTTTTTCCCTGCTTTGGCTTTTTCAACCAGGACTTCCTCAATTTCTTCTTGGGAGACACAGGGTTGATTAGGAATCTTACCAACATAAATCTTTTCACAGTCCGATTTTGTGTAGGACAGAAGCATAGGATTCACTAAACGATCATAGATCAGAACATCTGCCTCCTCTAGTCTGCGAGCTCCTTTTACAGAGATTAATTCCTCATCACCTGGACCTGCACCAACTAGACTAACAAAGCCACTCATTCTGCCACCTCTTTCTTCAAATAGGCTTCCAATTCTTCAATAGTTGAAACCACTTTAGGATAATGAACGATTGGCCGTGAAATAATCACACAATCCATTCCTAGTTCTTGGCAACCTTCAATCTTTTCTCGAATACCACCAATATTTCCACTTTCTTTAGAAACAAATACTTCTGCTTTCGAGCGTGCTAATAATTCTTTATTGCATTCTTTAGAGAAAGGAGCTTTGATGGCATCGATTTGATCCGGAACAAGTCCCAACTCTTCACAACCTTTTAGAACTTCCGAAGTTGGAAGAACACGAACCACAATACGCGACTCTGGTAAACCATGAACAAAAAGTGGCAAGGTTTTGCTTCCAGTTCCTAAATAGACTGTTTTATACTCTTTCTCTTTGATGTATTCAATGGCTTCTTCTGTCGAATGGACAACGGTAGCACCCGATAAGTCGATGGTAGCTTGTCGTTCAAAGCGCACATATGGAATTCCAGCCTGATTCGCTGCTTTCATCGCTTCTTGAGAGACAATATCCGCAAAGGGATGCGAAGCATCAATAATTTCATCAACGTCATTCTCTTTGATGAAAGCAACCATTTGGTCAGCTGTCATTCTTCCTTGGACCACGTCCTGCCCAAATTTAGAAGCTAAATGGCGGCCATAATCCGACACAACAGAGGTAGTCACTGGGATATTCTTTTGCGAGAGGAATTCAAGAATCTCTGTACTTTCAGCTGTTCCACCGAAAAGTAGTTTTATCATAGTGTATATCCTCGAGGTGTGATCATGCGACCATTTTTCACATAAGTCTCTTTGTTTCCAACAATGACAATTGTAGTCATGTCTACAAGAGTTTCATCTAGGTCTTCAATCGTAGTAAGCACAATTTGTTCTTCCTTACGTCCGATATCCTTACCGATACCGACAATTGTATCTTTGGCTTTGTATTCAGACATAATTTCAAGCGCTCTTGCTAAGTGCTCTGGACGACCTTTACTTCTTGGATTGTATAAACAAACAACAAAGTCACCTTGTGCTGCTGCATGAAGACGTTTTTCAATCATTTCCCATGGAGTCATCAAGTCACTAAGTGAAATATGACAGAAGTCGTTCATGAGAGGTGCTCCCATCACTGCAGCTGCTCCAAGGCTTGCTGTAATTCCTGGTACAACCTTTACTTCAAGCGTATCGTTTTCTTCTAATAACTCGAGGATCAAACCAGCCATCCCATAGACACCGGCATCCCCACTCGAAACGACCCCAACATTTTTTCCAGTTTCATGAGCGAGATCAATGGCTTTTTGACAGCGTTCAATTTCATGACGCATACCAGTTGCAACCATTTCTTTATCTTTTACAAGATCTTTGATCAAACGCATGTAGGTAGAATACCCTACAATAATTTCACAATCCTTGATTGCTTCCAATGCCTCTTGAGACATCAATTCTTCTTTACCTGGGCCAAGTCCAATAACGTATAACATATGTATTTCTCCTTAAATCTAATATTTAATAATTGTTAACTAATTTACCAAGTGCAAATGTTGCTCCATTTTGTGCGAACCGTTGGGTCAGCACATTTCCTTTACTTGCAAGGTCCGCGCTAGCAAGTGCGACACTTCCTACACCTACAGTCTTCTTCACAAATTCCGATTGAGGATACTTATCAGCTACTACTTGAAGTTCTTCCTTAGAATAAGTGACAAACGGACAATCTAGGTCTTGGGCTAATGCTAGTATAGCTTGTTCATTTTTTTTGACATCAATACTAGCTATCTTAGCGATTTCTGAACTGGAGATTCCCTCTTGTTCACAAAACGCTCGGAATGATTCCATAAAAGTGGAAGGTGGAAGATCCTTCTTTGCCCCAACTCCTAAAACATAGGGTTTTGGATGAATCAGGGCTACCACTTCTTCGTCAACCTCAACTGCTTGAGAGGTCAACCAAATAAATGGGCTCTTATTAGCAAGTACTTCCTGTATCTGATTTTCCTCAATAACTGTTAGCCCTCTCAGGTCAGAAACCCAAGGCTTTTCTTGATAAAAATAGACACAGTCCTTATTGGCTAAATAAGAATTAAATACTTTCACTAAGTGGCGCAATTCTTCCCGCCACCCATTTACTTCTTTAGCAATATTATCCAAGGCTACAACATTTTGTGTATCTGTTGCGGTCGTGATCACTGGATTTGAATCTAATAATTCAGCGATTTTAAGTGTAACTTGATTGGCCCCACCTAAGTGACCACTCAATAAACTAATCACATGATTGGCTTTTTCATCCATAACGATCACAGCAGGATCGGTTGTTTTGTCTTTAATAACAGGGGCAATGCCTCTGACAACCGCACCAATCGCCATGATACAAATTAAGACATCCACCTCTTGGAATACTTTCCGAAGTCCTTCAATGACACGTCCTTCAATCGGTACCGTTCGAGAGTCAGCGATTTTCACAGTGGTATAGACTGGACAATCAATCCCAAGTTTTTCCTTGAGCTCTAGTCCTAAATTTTTTGCATTGTTAGTAACCGCCACAATGGCGTAACGAGGGGAATCATTTAGCATGCGAACTCAATCCTTTACGGAATTCATGGTGGAAATCTTTGTGATAGAGTTTAGAGTAGTAAAACTCTTCACCCAAGAAATCTCCAACTAAAATCAAGGCAGTTTTTCTAATTTTAGCTTCTTTGACCTTCTCAGCAATGGTCTCCAATGTCCCAAAGACCTTGCGTTCATCTGGCCAAGTTGCCTTATAGATTACTGCGACAGGTGTTTCTATTGGATAACCACCCTCAACCAATTCAGCCACCACTTTTTCAATGCCTTGTACAGATAAGAAAATGGCCATAGAGGTTCTGTGCTGAGCATAGCTTCGGAGGGATTCTCGTTCAGGAACTGGGGTCCGCCCGGCCATGCGAGTGATAATCACACTTTGAGAGACTTCAGGGACCGTATATTCTGTTCCAATACTTGAAGCCGCACCTAAGAAAGAGCTCACCCCAGGAATACAGTCAAATTCAATGCCTCTCTTCTTCATCTCTTCTGTTTGCTCACGAATAGAACCGTAGATAGAGAAATCCCCTGTCTGCAAGCGGACGACGTCTTTTCCAGCTTTAACAGCTTCTTCCATGACATCGATAATTTCCATCAAATGCATAGAAGCACTGTCATGAATCTCCGCACCTTCTTTACAGTATTGAAGGAGATCTGGATTTACAAGAGAACCCGCGTAGATAACTACATCTGCTTGGGATAATTTGCGGTAACCTTTTAGAGTAATGAGATCCACATCACCAGGTCCTGCACCGACAAAATGTACAATTGACATATATTTAATTCCTTTCTGGTTTTACAGCTGAGACAATGATCGTTGGGTTTTGCTGTTTAAAATAGTGGCCCTTGCCCAAAGCAGACCATCTACTAACTTGAATAGATACAACATCTAAGTCTTGCCATTCCAATTTTTCAGCAAGTTGAATAGCTTCCATAGCATTTTCCAAGAGGATAAAGTTTAGAACAAATCGTCCTCCAGGTACCAACAAACTTTCACACCACTCAAAGATTTCTGCCATATTGCCACCGGTTCCACCCACAAAAATAGCATCAAACTGTCCATCTAGGTCAACAGGGGCTTTTCCTTTTATCAGATTAATATTTTGACAGCCAAAGTAATTAATATTTTCCTGTGTCAGTGCAACTGCGTCTTCATTTTGCTCAATTGCAACGACTTCTAAGTTCGGAAAAGATACAGCTGCTTGAATGGTTACACTGCCTGTACCAGAGCCAACATCCAGCATTCTCTTTGCCTTGCGTAAGTCCAATTTATCAATACTGATAGCCCTGACCTCTTCTTTTGTCATTGGGACCTTTGCCCTAATAAATGCCGAATCCTTCATCTAAAATCACCACCACATTCATTTCATATTGTCGATTGACAACTTGATCTTCTGCTAAAATTTCAATGTTTTCATCTTCATAACTAAGATTTTCACCGATGACTAAGACTTTTTTCAAGCCTCGTTTTTTAACTTCTTGAGCAATTTCATATGGACCAATTTTTTTATCGGTTACCATAAATACTTTTGGTAAAGAAAGAATGAAATCAAAATTAGGAATTTTTGCGTGACTACTTGTCAAGTAGGCTTCATTCATAGGCAACGATACCTTGCTAGCCAAATACTGGAAAGACGAAATTCCTGGCTGAATAAGCACGCGCCCTTTAAATTTCTCAGACAACCATTTTCCCAAACCATAAATCAAGGGGTCCCCTGAAGCCAAATAAAGTATGGTCGATTCTTCCGGATAAGACTCTATTAATTGAGCTAATTCTGAAAGTTTTTTTGGAGGTACGACACCTTTTGACTGATAGGCAGCTGGAAGGATTTCCAAATGACGCTCACTTCCAAGAATATAGTCTGCCTTTTCATAAATTTCTTCACTTCCCAAAAGT
Organism: Streptococcus parasanguinis; assembly: GCF_001069785.1. Taxonomy (GTDB): domain Bacteria; phylum Bacillota; class Bacilli; order Lactobacillales; family Streptococcaceae; genus Streptococcus; species Streptococcus parasanguinis_T. The sequence continues at coordinate 28,461 of NZ_JVSR01000108.1, read as the reverse complement.
CCATAGGAAGGGGCTCCTGGCCCTATTCCAATTACATAGATCACGTCCATTCCTCCGCTATTTCTTCTAATGTTTGGGTTGAAGCCAGATACCCAGCTTCTGTCCCAAAGGTTACTACATCAATGCTCACTTCCGGCTTCCGGTTTCTAAGCAAGCGTTCCGAACGGAACTTCATTTTGTCAACCAAGACCTGATAAACTTCCTCATAATGATATTCCTCAATCAGAGTTCCAGCTGCATCTGTTGTAATACATTGATCCACTTTTTCAAGCAGTTCAACTGGGGCACCTAACAAGGCTAGATTGGCCATAATGATTTCCATTCGCGCATCTGAGTCTTTACTGTGAGTTGAGAAAATCCCACCAGCGACCTTGACAAATTTCCCCATATGTCCAACCATCAGAACACGAGTAAATCCGATCCGCTGGACTTCTTTAAGGACATGACCGACAAAGTTACTCATATTCACAATCCGATGAGGAGGAATTCCAAGTACATTGGTCGCAAAATCCTCGCCGTAATTTCCCGGAGCTAAAACAACAGACCGATAGCCTTGATTGTATAACATGGTTAACTCAATCGTAATCGAAGCTTTCCAACTATCCTCAGACATTGGGTTAACAATTCCTGTAGTCCCTAAAATAGAGATCCCTCCTACAATTCCTAAACGAGAATTATAGGTCAACTTGGCTGTTTCTTCTCCACCCGGTACCGAAATAATAATCTTCGCTCCGCAATTTGGACCAAGTAATTGTCGGGCTGTTTTTTCAATCATGGCCCGAGGAGTTGGATTGATCGCTGCCATTCCAACATCACATTTCAGTCCTTTTTGTGTAACTCGACCAACACCTTCTCCTCCATCAATCTCAATATCATTTGAATCCGGTAAGAGTGTCACTGTCGAATAAATTAGGAGTCCGTGCGTCGCATCTGCATCATCCCCGCCATCCTTTTCGACAGCAGCACTAGCAGTCAGTTCACCAAAAGAAGGATCTTTGGTATCCATCGTTACTTCGACTCCATTTGCTGTAGAAACGGTAACTTTTTCTTCGATATCTTGATTTAAAATCATACTAATAGCCGCTGCAGTTGCTGCAGTTGCACAAGTACCTGTAGTAAACCCTTTTCTTAATTTCTTTCCATTAACATATGAGTACTCATCCATATTGTTCCATTTCCTTCACTACTTAATTATTTGGGACTACGAAGCGTTGGTAATCATCCATTTCTTGTTTGTACTGGTACAGGATGGCATTGACCACTGCTGCTGCAATCGTACTTCCTCCCTTACTTCCCAATGCAACAATAGAAGGAATTGGGCTCTCATGCAGTTTCTGTTTTGATTCTGCCGCACCGACAAAGCCAACCGGAACACCAATAACAGCATCAGGGACTAGTGTTCCTTCTTCTACCATATCCAAGACTTTAAAGATAGAAGTTGGAGCGTTTCCGAATACAAACAATTTAGGACCCAATTCATTGGCCGCATGTTCTACTGCTGCCATAGAACGAGTGATCCCTTTTGCCTTAGCTTCTTCAAAGATCGCTGGTTCATTTACCAAACATCTGTAGGCCACCCCTAGTTCATCCAAGATTCTTTTATTAAATCCACCTAGAACCATGGTCGTATCGGTGAAAATAGTTCCTTTATTTTTGATAACATCTAGAATATGGTCGATGGCATCATTTGAAAATTTGATATTGTAGAGGTAATCGAAATCTGCACTCGCAAAAACAACTCGTTTCCAAACTGCTTCATGAAAGGAATTATCAAAAACAATATCTGGGTGCTCCTGATCAATGATTTCTTGAATTTTTTTAAAACTAGCTTCTTCAATCTGATTTGATACTTTTATATAACTCATAAATACCTTATCCTTTTTTATCATTTAAAGCTGTAGAATAACGAACATAGTCATCGGTCACAATCGTTTGCATTTGATAAATAATCGCATTAATAATCGCTACGACAAGGGTGCTTCCCCCCTTACGTCCTTCATTTACCATAACAGGCAAGTCAGTCGCTAATAATGCTTCCTTAGATTCTAGAACATTGATAAACCCAACGGGAACACCGATAATTGCATCTACTTTAACATTTTTCTCTTTGATTAAATCAAGGAGGTGGAACAAAGCTGTAGGTGCTCCTCCAAAAGCAAATACTTTAGGTCCTTCTATCTCAATTGCTTTTTCAACAGCTGCCATGGCTCTAGTAATATTTTTTTCCTTAGCAAGTTGGATGACATCTTCATCGTTAATTAAGCAACGGTAGGAAACGCCCATTTGGTCCAACACTCGTTTATTGATCCCATTTAAAGAAATGCTTGAATCAACTATGATGGTTCCTTTATTCTGAATCACATCAACAATACGTTCATTAACATGATTGATAAATTTCATGGTATAGAGATAGTCAAAATCACCCGTGGTATGAATTGCACGTTTAATAATGGCTTCTTCCATATCTTCATGAAATTCATAGCCAGGATGATCCCGGTCAATGACAGATTGAATGATCTGAAAACTTTTTTCCTCAATTGAGGAAGGGTTTTTGATATAGGACATACATACTCCTCTTTTAATAAATTACTAGAATAAAATAAATGATCGACAAAATGAAAACTGAAATCGTCGTTGTCATATAAAGCATAGAAATGGAGGATAAAATATCATCTGCTTCTACACTTCTTGTAGGATCACCAATAGTAGGTTTTGTAATCAACTCACCATGATAGACATGGGCTCCACCTAATTGGATCCCTAAGGCACCTGCCACGACCGACTCAGGGAAAGCACTATTTGGACTCGCATGTTGGTAGCGATCTCTCCAGCCAATTTTTATGGCATTTCTGAAATCCAATTGCAGGACTCTGGTACTTGCCATCATAAACAACCAAGTTAAACGGGCAGGAATGAGATTGACCAAATCATCTATTTTAGCCGAAACATATCCAATCTTTCGGTATTTGGCTGTTTTATAACCGACCATTGAATCTAGCGTATTAATAGCTTTGTATCCCATTGCGAATACTGGACCGCCAATAAATAAGCACAATAAGGGGCCGATCACTCCATCACTTGCATTTTCTGCGACGGTTTCAATTGTTGCATTACAAATTTCAGGTATGGTAAGCTGATCTGTTTCTCTCCCTACGATCATTCCCACTTGATACCTAGCCTTCTCAATGGAACCAGACTGAATTGCCTTATAAACTTTCAGAGCTTCAAAAGCCAGAGAGCGAGTTGCTAAACAGGTGTAGGCTAAATAAATCCACAAAATCCAATAAAGAATCGGGTGAAGCTGACTAGCCCCCCACAAGATTCCATACGTGATGGAAACTGTCAAGCTAACCGTAGAGAACCACAGAAGTATTCCAAATAGAAAAGGAAATTTTGTTTTTAGGTTCTCAAGTTTCAAACAAGCATAAATAAAATTTCCAAACAGCTTAACTGGGTGGGGCCAAGAATAAGGGTCTCCAATTAACCAATCAAGAAGAAGAGCGATAAAAATTGCAATAATTATCATTATTTTGACTCCAAGATATAATCAATCCAACTCATAAGAAGTTGTTCCTTTTGATAAAAATGAACATGAAGATAACTTGCAAAAGTTCTCCCTTTCTGGTAGCCCCCTGTCCAATTGGAAACCACTTCTCCATCTCTTTCTTTTCTGAGGTCTAAAACTGTTTTTTCAGAAGTATTGAAGATGGAATGATGGAACTCATGGCCTCGAACTTCCGTACCAGACGGACCAAATAAAGAATCTTCATTAGTGGTTGCAAAACAGTAACCAAAACGTTTTAGTCCGTTGGTCATCACACTAGTGCCATCAAATACCCCAACCATTTTAAAGAACTGATCTTCAATCTCAAGATTTTTCCCAAGATACATCAATCCTCCGCATTCAGCATAGATTGGGATTCCTTTTTGATGAGCTTCTAAAACTGATTTTCTAAACGAGCGATTGTTAGACAATTCATTTGCAAACAGCTCTGGATACCCCCCACCAAAATAATAAGCATCAGCTTCTGGTAAGCGTTCATCATGCAAGGGACTAAATGGAATCAGATTCACATTAAAACTTCTCAATAAATCAAGATTATCTTCGTAATAAAAGTGAAAAGCATCATCAAGTGCATAAGCAATGGTTAATGGAGTGGTATTTTGAAGTTTGAATGGAGAAGAAAGTTTCACTGATTCCCTATCAACTTTCTCCAATAGGCGATCAAACCGAATTGTTTTTTTAGCCTGTTCTCCAAGAATAGCAAATTTTTCTTCAAGATCATCCATCTCTACGTCAGGAATCAAACCCAAATGTCTAGAAGGAAGTTCAACCTGAACATTTTTAGGGAAATAGCCCAAAACCTCAATATTAGTGTAGCGTTCAATCGCTCCCTTAATGAGTTGATAATGCGTTTCAGAAGCAACACGGTTGATAATAACACCAACGATATTTACATCGGGATCAAATGAAGAAAAGCCATGTACAATTGCTGCCGCTGAAGTTGAAGTTGATTTCCCATCAATAATTAAAACGACAGGTAGATTGAGCTGTTTTGCAACAGATGCAGAAGAGGCACAATCTTTATCAGTTCCTAAACCATCATAAAGCCCCATTACCCCTTCTACCACTGCTACATCGCAATTTTGATGCCATCGATAATAAGACCACTTCAAATAATCAGTATTTGGAATCAAAAAATTATCTAGATTACGAGACGAGTTCTTCGTTATGCGACTATGATAGGAGGTATCAATGTAATCAGGACCTATTTTATACGGTTGAACTTTGTACCCCATGTCTGTTAAAGCTCTTAATACAGCTAGTGTTACTGTTGTTTTTCCAACACCACTAGATACACCAGCTAAAATAAACTGCTTCATCCTAACACCCCAATCTCTTGAAAATAAATAGAGCTACAAAAAAAACACTATTTTTTGTAGCTCCGTTGCTTTATTAAATTACTCAGCACCTCGTTGTGCTCCATTTGGTTCTTCACATTAAAGATGCTTTCATTTTAATATAAATTATAGGATTTGTCAATGAAAAATTGTAAACGCAATCAAAAAAAGAGCACGCTTGTGGTGCTCCTTATAAAAAATTTATTATAACGTTGATTATCCTTGCCAATCTGCTGGATAAGTCACATAAATGAATCGTGCCTTATCTTTAACAGAAAATTGAATATCACTTCCCTTTGGAATAAAGATGATTTCACCCGGACCAGCACTCATGACTTCATCACCAGAAATAACATCCAATCGACCTTCAATGACATAATCTACTTCATCATAATCTAAATGCCAAGGGAAAGTTGTCTTGTCCATGGTCATCAAACCTAAGCCAAGTCGAGGACTTTCTTCCAGTGTTAAAAGATCTCGTGTATAGACTTGATGGTCTGGATTTCCTGTATCCAAACGATCTTCAGGACGAACATCTAAACTTGGTAATGAAATAGATGCTACACCAGCTTTACTAACACGCTTAGCCGAACCTTTCCCAGCCAATTCTTCTAAAAGAATTTTGCGAACCAAAGATTCAATATCTGTACGATTATAATCCATTTATTTTTACCCCCAATTAGGCTTCTTTCTTAGTCAAGAAGTAGGCAAGTAATACAGCAGTCACCCCACCAACAAACTTACCAATCATCATTGGAACAATCATTTTAGCATTTTGTCCAGCAGTAAATCCTAAGTGGTCCCCAATTACAAATGATGCAGATACAGCAAAGGCAATGTTCAAGATTTTACCACGTTTGTCCATATCTTTTAACATTTGGAACATGGCAATGTTGTTTGCCAAAGAAGCAACCAAACCAGCAGCCCCTACTTCATTCATACCTAATGATTTACCAATAGCTGAAAGAGGTTTGTTGGCAACTTTTGTAAACACTGCAACTAAACCAAAAGCTCCAGCCAATGTTACTGCAATCGAACCAACAACAACAAAGGCTTCTTGAAGTGTTTCTGCACCTTTTGGATATAGATTAATCAACCATTCATTTCCTGTTAAGAGTTGTGCAGCACCAAATGCTAAACCTAATGTTGCAATCACAACAATAATTTGACCAAAGATTTCAAATCCTTTAATCATTCCATTTGGAATAAGAAGTAAACCTAAGAAAATAAGTGCAGATACAATTACGATAGGGATCAAGTTGATTAACAAAGTACCAAATGATAAACCTGGAACTAGAAGTCCACCAACTAAACATCCGACAGGTACGGTTACCAAACCGTACAAAATACCACGAGCCAAGAAAGGACGATCTGATTTTTCGATAATTCCTAAAGCAACAGGTATTGTAAACACGATTGTTGGTCCCATCATAGAACCTAAAACGTAGGCCGCAAAATCACCAACAGCTTTATCTTGCGCTAAGCTTAAGGCTAAAGGTGCTCCACCCATATCATTTGCGATAAATGTTGTTGCAAAAATCGAAGGATCCGCACCTACCAAACCATAAAGAGGTACAATAACAGGTTTTAATAAGTCAGCCAACAAAGGAGCTACTACCATAATCCCTGCCATAGAAAGCGCTAACGCCCCCATAGCCATAATTCCCTCTTCAAACTTTTCACTAAGGCCCAATTTCCCGCCGATACATTTATCAACTGCACCGACAAGCATAAACAGAACCATAATGTAAATGATAATTTCATTTATACTCATAAATTAATCCCTACTTTCAATAATCATCCAGTTGATACTCAACTTTATCAATGATACCTATTATGACCATATCTACTGGGACATCCTGTCTATTCAAACTCACACGAGCTGAACTTCCTGTAGTGACCAACACTTGATCACCTTCACCAGCACCAATACAATCAGCAGCAATGACTAAGGCAGGATCTGTTTGATGGTCATCCAGTTGCCGCTCGACCACTAAAAACTTTAATCCATTAAGTTTTTCATCTTTTCTCGTAGCCCATAGACTTCCTTTCACTTTCCCAACAAACATCTCGCTACTCCTTATTCTTCTATTATAATATTGTGACGTTTCAAATAGTCTTTCGCAAGAGCGGTCACAATCATTCCTTTTTTAATTCGAATCCTATCATGATCAGATAGGTTCATTTCAATTAACTTTTTTTCAGTTAATAAGCCAACCTTTTCAACAGATTTCGGTTGTGTTTCATTCTTTGTCACATCATTTAAAGGTTTATTGTTTTCTCCACAAGTAGATTCTTCTAGCAATGATAGCAATTCTTCTTTTTTATAAAATTGAACACCATATCGAAGAAGCTTTTCGTACTGTTCTTGAAGATCTTGAAACAATAGTGCTTTAGATGTCTGCTTATATTGATGGAAATCAAAAGATTCATTAGGAACCAAAACTTTCTTTCCTTTTAGGAGACTCTTTATTACCACTGCTTCATCTGCGGTAAGCGGACACAAAGAAGCGATTCGCATCATTGCATCAAAACCAATTGATTCTACTAGAATGATATCAGCACTACTTGATTGTTTCACAACTTGATAACCTTCTTTCGATACGATTTCAGGAATATCAAATGCTCCGATAACAAATACTGAGGCCTTATGCGTTTCAACCTGTATTTTATCCATTAAACGGTCTGTAATCAAATCTACGATCTTATCTAGATTCTCCATTTTTGACCTACCTCCAACAACCAATACTAGTCTTTAATAATCCGACCACGGATTCCTTTGCTAAAACCACAAGCATTGGCTTCATCGTAATCGATATGCATATAAGTTGCAAATTTTGGACTCACACGAATCACAACGTCGTCAAAGATTAAAGGTCTTGCTCCTTCAACTTTTACTTTTACAATATCATGATTTTTTACGCCCAATTTTTCAGCATCTTCAGGTGTCATATGAACATGGCGTTTAGCAACAATTAAACCTTTATCCAAGGAAACCGACTTATCACCATTCACTAATACAATACCTGGAGTACCTTCAATATCACCACTTTCACGAATAGGAGCTTTGACTCCTAGTTGTAAGCAGTCTGTAAGTGATACCTCTACTTGAGACTCTTTTCTAACAGGTCCCAAAATAACGACATTATGAAAAGCTCCTTTAGGACCTACTACAGTCAACCGTTCTTTTGAAGCATATTGTCCAGGCTGAGATAAATCTTTAGCCTTTGTCAATTCATATCCAGTCCCAAACAGTGCATCTAATTCTTTACGACTTAAATGTACATGTCTCCCACTAGCTTCCACTTCAAATGAGCCATCTAATTCATTTTGAATCCTATCAATAACTTTATCAATTAAATTTTCAAATGACATTGTTATTCTCCACATTCTATTCTAAAATAAGCCACACTAAAACCTCAATTGATTTCAATAATGCAATCAGTTTCTCTGCATAAATATCTTGATTATCCGATGATACTAGCATTAATTCCTTACGGATATTTATAATTTCAAGATATAATTCATAACAAGAAAGTTTCCAATTCTCACATTTAAAATCAACTCTTACACTACCTTGATCTAACTGTTTAATGATTCGAATAGACTGTAAATCTTCATTTGTCCCAAAATTTGGATTATAAAACGAAATATCCTCTTCGATATAACAGCCGACAAGTTTTTCTACTATTTGAAGTAAAATCCCCAATTGATCAACTTTCTCATCTAAATATGCAAGATGAAGTTCCTTTTGGCATTTCAGAAAATACGTATATAGTTTCGTTAGCTTGAAAAGTAGTGGATACACAGCAGACTCTTCGAGAGACGAAACAGTCATATGAAATGGTTTACTAATCTCTGTTTGAGTTTTATTTGGCGAATCAGAATAAACTATCTGAATATGGCGATCATGCAAAAAACCTTTTGCAGCTGGAGTCAATTTATCATCATTCGAAAGTTTTAAGATATTTTGCTCACTGATCTTGCCATCTTTCATTAGCTTTCTAATTCGTGATTCAGTATAAACTGTCATGCATTCACATCCTTCTACCACAAATTAACCACAGGGATACAACGAGGTTGAGATTCAACTTCCCAACCTCGTACAGCTATTAATATGAATGAATATTCTTTACATCAAAATGCTTATTCCTATCAAAACATTAATTGCTGATTACCTGCATGAGAAATTATAAAAATCTACTCTTTATGAGGTAGGATAACTTCTACTTCAGAATGTGGACGTGGGATGACATGTACTGAAATTAATTCACCTACATTTTCAGCAGCTGCTGCTCCTGCATCTGTTGCAGCTTTAACTGCACCTACATCACCACGAACCATTACAGTTACCAATCCAGCACCAACTTGTTGTTTACCAATCAATGTAACATTTGCTGCTTTTACCATAGCATCTGCTGCTTCGATAGCACCTACTAAACCTTTTGTTTCAACCATTCCTAATGCGTTTGCGTTTGACATAATCTTTTCCTCCTATTATTAAACCTAATTATTCAGCTGATGGATGTGGTAGAATAACTTCTACTTCAGAGTGTGGACGTGGGATTACGTGAACTGAAATTAATTCACCCACAATTTCAGCAGCAGCTGCTCCTGCGTCTGTTGCTGCTTTAACCGCACCTACGTCACCACGAACCATTACAGTTACCAATCCAGCACCGACTTGTTGTTTACCAATCAATGTAACGTTTGCTGCTTTTACCATAGCATCTGCTGCTTCGATAGCACCTACTAAACCTTTTGTTTCAACCATTCCTAATGCGTTTGCGTTTGCCATTTTAATTTCCTCCAATTATGAAATGAATAAGTTATTTAGTTAATTTTGATAACACACGTTGAACAAGCAGATCAACTAATTGTTCTTCATCTACTTGCTTATCAACTTCACAGCGTTGACAGTCAAGATTTTCTTGATTTTCAGCCTTTCTCAAATCTGACAATTCTGCAGTACCATAAGCGACACGGCGAATATTAATCAAATTCAATGGGCTGACATTATCAGATGTTGCGCTTCCACCTACAGCTCCACAACCTAAAGTAAAGGCTGGGAACAAACCTGTTGTAGCACCAACTCCTCCTAAAGCAGCAGGAGTATTGACCAAAAGTCTTGAAACAGGTTTTCTTAAGGCAAATTCTCGAACGATACTTTCATCTTGGGTGTGGATAGCTAATGTGTGTCCAGCTCCTTCATGATGAAGAATTCGAATACTCAACTCACATGCTTCTTCCCAATTTTTAACAGTATAGAAACCAAGAACAGGAGCAAGTTTTTCCATAGAATATGGATATTGTTTTCCGACTCCTTCACCGTCAGCGATCAAGACACGAGCATCATCTGGAACAGAAATTCCTGCCAGTTTAGCGATCACTTGAGGTGTTTTACCTACCATTTTTGGATTCATTGCTCCACTAGGTAGAATAATGAAGGAACCAAGTTTCTTAGCATCTTCTTTAGGAACGAAGTAAGCACCTTGACGTTTGAACTCTTCAACAACCTTATCTTTTGTTTCTTCTTCGACAATGATTGATTGTTCAGAAGCACAGATCACACCATTATCAAACGTTTTTGAATCTAGGATTTGACGAACTGCTTTAGGAATATCGGCAGTTTTTTCGATAAAGGCTGGACCATTACCAGGACCTACCCCAATAGCAGGTGTTCCTGATGAATACGCAGCTTTTACCATCGCATTCCCACCAGTTGCCAAGATCAAGTTTGTATCTTTGTGTTTCATCAATTCATTGGTTGCTTCAATAGAAACTCGTTGAATAACTCCGATTGCACCCTCGGGACAACCTGCTGAAACTGCAGCTTTTTTAATAATATCAACAGTTTCATTGATACATTTTGCAGCATGTGGGTGTGGAGAGAAAACAATACTGTTTCCACCTTTTAAAGCGATAAGCGCTTTATACATGACTGTTGAAGTTGGATTGGTTGAAGGGATTAATCCGGCAACCACACCAACTGGAACACCAACTTCAATAACTTTGTTTTCTTTATCTTCGTTCAAAATACCAACTGTACGCATATCCTTGATTTCTTCAAGAATACCTTTTGAGGCAAGGGCATTTTTTAAAACTTTATCTTGCCACTTCCCAAATCCAGTTTCTTCTGCGGCCATTTTGGCTAAACGTTCTCTTTGATCATAACAAGCTTTAGCTACAACTTTTACAATCGTATCGATTTGTTCCTGACTCATCAATGCTAGTTTTTGTTGTGCAACTTTAGCTCGTTGAATCAAATGGCGAACTTCTTGTATAGATAAAAGATCTTTATCTTCAATATACATTCAACTTTCTCCTATGATTTCAATTTCAGTAAAGCTTGAATTAGTAATTGTTTGTTCGCAAATTTAATTTCTTTCTTAGATAGATCGATTTTATCTTCCCGATAAGCAATACTTCTTAATTCAACAACTTTGAATTTATTTAATTCTTTCTCAGAATATTTCTGTTGTCCTTCTGTTAGAACCTCTTCATCAACTATAATTTCAGAAATGACATCTTCAACAAAAGCTGTTTCATTATCTGATATTAAAGGTTTTGGATTAACTTCGGGTACATCCATCGAATCAATTGCTTCTAAAACACTCTCTTCTATAGATGAAGAAGTTTCAACTTTGGACACATCTTTATTCACTTCCTTTTGAATTGGAAGGAGGATCGAATCAGTTTGCGAGTCTAATCGTGCAATCACGTGACTATGAAGATAGTATGGTTGATCTTGTGCAATCTCAACTGCAGCTTCCACTGCTGATCTTACTGCACTAACATCTCCAACCAATTGAACCGTATTTAACCCTGACTTAACAGTTTCGACATTCAATAGTGAGACGTTGGCAGCTTTCAGTGCAGCATCGGCAACTACGACCGCCCCAAGAAAACCTCGTACTTCAATTAATCCAAGTGCTTTTTCTGCCATAAGCACACCTCATCTTAATAACTCTTTGGATTATCTGCAATACTTTGAACAGTTTGGGCAAATGCATCACATGCTGCACGACATGCAGATTGAGAGCCAATCAATAATCCACCTGCAAAGTTTGTTTCACTTGGTGGTCCATAGAATGCACCAACCGATACATCAGCAGCTTTTAAAGCTGCATCTAGAGCCACCATAGCTTCTGCAGGAGGAGCAATTAAGTAAGCAATGGCTGTTCCTTCTTCTGCGTTTGCACCTTCTGAAAGATAGCTACCTGCTCTAGAAATACAATGAGCAAAATATGGGATGCTGTCATCATCATTTGCACTATAGAAACTAGCCCCGTTTTCAATTTCATAAACCACAACATCTAAGCCGCTACGAACTTCTTCCGGATTTGGACCTGCCAAAATACCGATGACTTCACCAGCCAACTTTGTAGAAGCATTCCCGGCTCCAGCATACATACTACGAGCATAAACAACTTCAACATCAGCTGCTTTTGTCGCTTCATCCAAAGCAACATAGGTTACATCATCACAGTCAGAGGTAACAATTCCCAAACTTCTATGATGTGGTTTCAGTTCCAATGATGCTGCTAACCCTGCATCTACATTAGGAATTAATAATGCACTTAATACGTTAGCGCCAAGTCTATCATTTTTCAAAATCTAAACCCCATTTCTATTTTAATTCTACCCCTGACTTCTTATTATCAAGAATCTTCTTAATAATTTCAGCCACGTAGGCTCCAGCTTCAACTGCAGGAGTTCCACCTTTATGAATGTTTGATACTACTGTACGACGTGATTCTGGCATCCCAACTGTTGGTTTATAAGCCATATAAGCACTCATCGATTCAGCTGTCACCAGACCAGGACGTTCTCCTACTAGCATACAGATAACCTCAGCTCCTGTAAGTTCAGCGATTTGGTCCATTGCAGCTACCCGAGCATGTTTGATGAAAAGAACTTCATTAAAATCTAGACCAAACATTTTCAACCCTTGTTTTAAGGCTGGTAAGAAATCTCTTACGTTTGCTTCAATCGCTGACGAACTCAAACCATCACCAACAACGATTTGTACTTTAGGATTTGGTTTACAAGATTCTTTGATGATTTTCTGTTGATCTTCTGGGAATACACGACCATAGTCCGGACGAGTTAAGTATTCATCTTTCGTTGATGCTTTTGTTTGAACAGGAATGAATCCCATTTCTTTAACAAAATCATCTGATACATATGAGAACACCGCATCTTGAGCTGCAGCATGGTCTGCACGGAAACGAAGAACTGTCTCTGTTTTGTAACGGTTTCCTGCTCTCCACAATCCCAAACGAGCTGGTGTGAATTTTTTAATTTTACGATAAGCTTCTTCGTTAATTGCATTTGGAACTAAAAACTGTTCCTGAATATCCACTTCTGTTATATCTGGAATAATTCCATCTTCAATAGTCGTTTCTTCTTTATCAGGTTGAACACCATTCTTTTCTAGAGACTTAAATTCGGAGTCTTGCTTTTGCTCTTCCTTTTTTAGCTCTGTAACAGTATCTGTATCCATTTCGCTTAACAAAGAACGAATCATTTCTTTTAAATCTTGTTCATTCACTGTCAATACCTCCTTACTAATTTTGTTTCATAAAGATAGATCCATCTCCACCGATTTCAGTAAGATGTCCATCCTTCATCAATCCCATTTTTTCCATCCACTCTTCAAATTCTTTGATTGGACGTTTGTTCAAGAGATCACGCATCGTAGCAGTTTCATGATAACCAGTAGTTTGATAGTTCAACATGATATCATCACCATGAGGAATTGCCATGATGTAGTTAACATTAGCTGCTCCAAGAAGAACCAATAGATTTTCAGCGTCATTTTGATCGGCTTTCATGTGGTTCGTGTAACAAATGTCACAACCCATGGAAATACCGGTCAGTTTGCCCATGAAGTGATCTTCCAAACCAGCACGAATAACTTGTTTTGAATCATACAAATATTCCGGACCGATGAATCCAACTACTGTGTTAACCAAGAATGGATCAAAACGTTTCGCAAAACCATAACAACGTGCTTCCATCGTTACTTGGTCAGCACCATGGTGAGCATCTGATGACAACTCAGAACCTTGACCAGTTTCAAAGTACATCACATTTGGACCAGCTGCAGTACCAACTTTATGAGCTGTATCTTTAGCTTCCTGAAGAACTTTTGCATCAAAACCGAATGCCGCATTCCCTTTTTCAGAACCTGCGATAGACTGGAATACCAATCCAGTTGGAGCTCCTTGGTTCATTGCTTCAATCTGAGTTGTAACGTGAGCTAGCACACAGTGTTGTGTTGGAATCTTATACTCTTCGATAAAATCATTAAACTTATGAAGAATTCGTTTTGTACTCTCTACAGAATCATCAACTGGGTTCAACCCTAACAGAGCATCCCCACATCCATAAGCAAAACCTTCCATTGTAGAGGCCATAATTCCATCAGGATCATCTGTAGTGTGATTTGGTTGCAAACGAGAAGAGAATGTTCCCGGCATACCAATGGTTGTATTAGCGCGTTTTGTAATGACAATCTTATTTGCTGCAACAATCAAGTCTAAGTTTGTCATCAACTTAGCAACCGCTGCAACCATTTCTGAGGTTAATCCACGAGAAAGCCATTGAATATCAACATTTTGGTGGTTGTTATCTAAAATCCACTCACGAAGTTCAGAAACAGTCCAATTTTTAATCTTTTCATAAGTACGAAGGTTTACATCATCAATAATAATACGAGTTACTTCGTCCTCTTCGTATGGAACAACAGGATTGTTAAACAAATCTGATAGTTTTAATTGTGATAAAACCACCTTAGCTGCTACACGTTCTTCAGAAGATTCAGCCGCCACCCCAGCAAGTTGGTCACCCGACTTGTATTCATTGGCTTTAGCTAGAACTTCTTTTACTGATTTGAATTCATAGACTCTTCCAAATAATTTTGTCTTTAAAATCATTTAAAGTCTCCTCCTTTAATAATTTCTTAATTAAAAACTAACGTTTTAACAACGACCGGCAAGACCGATCCCTCTATCACTGGATTACCTATATCGATGTAGTCACCATTTTGGACATCAACTGAGTCAATACATACAAACGGATAATCTTTTGGTAATTCAGCAAACAAACATTGCCCTAAAACCTTAGCCATATCTTCTCTAACAACTACAAGTAATGGAATGTTCTTTCGAATACTTTCTCCCATTCCTTTTATGATAGCGCTTGCATATTCTTGTACTCTAACAAAACTTGGACTTTTTTCACCATTAATTGCTAAAGCAACCTGTTGAACTTCATTTTCTAAGGTAAACCATTCTAATTTATCATGAATGATTTCTGTTAATTTTTCACAACTCTCTAGCTCGTCGTCCTTCGCTAATTTCAAAACAGGTATATTTCTAATCGGTAAAGTTTTAGAAATATAAGTGATGGTGCTTCCGCTTACCTCTGTTGTATGACTTCCAGCACCTACGACTGTTGCTCGAATTGTTTCGGCTGATTCAATCACTCTCTTTTGTTCAAAAATCTTTGATTGACGAATAGCACGTCCCAATATGATACCAATATCACCGTAGGCAAAATCATTAGTAGCAGAATCTTGATAAATAGCATCGGCTACTCCTCCAGAAAATGAAACACATTTCAATTCATAATCGAGTCGCAATCCATGGTTGGTTTGTAAAAACTCGTAATATGGAGCATCCACTTCAAGCCCAACTGCCTTTTCTAAAACTCTCACTAAAATTTGGATTAATTTATTCAATTCATCCCTATTTACAATTTCATCCAAAAACAGTCTTAAATTTTCTTGTTTTATAATTTCTTGTAGTTTCGGTGAAATATAATGTATTTTAAGTGTATTAGGATCAATCTTGATCAAACGACCGCCAATATCAAAACAACCTGTATCAATTACATCTCCTTCGCGAAATGCAGCGAAGTTTGAAGTTCCACCTCCAATATCAATATTTACAACGGAAGTATGGTGTTCTTGAGAATATTGGTGTGCACACGCTCCCTTGCCTGCGATAATACTCTCTAGATCTGGCCCCGCAGTAGCAACTACAAAGTCCCCAGCGTAACCGCTCAACGCCTGCAAAACTTGGCTGGCATTTTCTTTTCTAGCTGTTTCACCGGTAATAATTACTGCCCCCATCTGAATATCTTGCTTTTCAATCCCAGCTTTTTGATATTCTTGGATAACAAAATCTTTTATCTTATCAACTTCTATCAAAGACTGATGTGAAATTGGTGTAAAAATAATTTTACTTTTATAAAGGACTTTTTTATCCGTTATATATACTCTTGGGATTGTAAATACAGAAGCAATATTTTCAATTGTAAGTTCAGATAGGACCAATTGAGTAGTTGCAGTTCCAAGATCTAACCCAACACTCAAAATTTTATCCGACATAGGAAACCTCCAAAAAAAGACGCTTAAAGAATGCACTGAAACATCGGTTTCTTGCATCCTTTAAGCGTCATTGCTTTTCGACTGACTTCATTGTTAGTCTAGAATTATTTACACTTTAAAAATTATCTTAACTTGCGTTCCCTCATTGTTTGAGGTCGTGACTAGTCTTCCGGATAATTTACTCTCTACAAATCTTTGAACAAGTATTAAGCCAAGATGCTCTTGACCCACGGTTTCGACATTGTAACCGCTACCATTATCAATTACTTGTATACGTATTATATCATCATTTTTCGTCATTTGCAAACGAATACATTGATTTTTTTTATTTTTTTGATATTTTTTATTGGAAAAAGCATGCTCATAAGCATTTTGTAATAATTCATTTATTACCAATGCCAGTGACGATGCTCTATTATGATCCAAGTAAATATCATCACATAATTTTAATTTTAATTGAATTTCTGATTTTTCTGCAAAACAGCGTTGAAGATTTGATGAAACAATTTCAACCAAAGACTTCAAATCTATTTTTTCATTTTCTTGATTAGAAAGAAGTTCATAGGTAGCAGCTATCGAGAAAATTCTGTTTATACAGTCTTCAAAAGCAACTTTTGTACCAAACTCTTTAACCTGTGCTCCTTGCAATCGCAATAAAGAAATAATGGTTTGAAGATGATTTTTAACTCGGTGATTAATTTCTCGAGAAGCAATCAAACTCTCTTGGATTTCTTTGTCTTTTTCCCGTAGTTCACTGGTATCTTTTATAGTAATAATCGTTTGATGATTGCGAGCATTGGGATAACACTTCACTTGAAAATAATGTTTTCCGTACTTAACTGTTTTATTACTATTTGAAAAATTATCCTCTACTAATTCAGAAAAAATTGTTCCATCTAAAGAGAGATTATCATAATGCATTCCTTGTATACTTTCTAAGTAACCCAACTTACTTCGATATAAGACAACCGCTGATTGATTGCAATGTAGTAAAAATCCTCCTCGATCAAATACTAATACTGCATCTTCTACATAATCTAATAATGATACCTCTTCTTCCCGGATTGATTCAGAAGGTGCTTGAAAAATATAAGAATGGTCACCTTTCGAATGCTGGAGAGAAAAACTTGATGAGAAACTATCTGAAAAATCACTTTCAACGATTAAAGTAGCAATTACTTTTTTTCCTCTGATAATTGGAAAAACAGTCTGTTCAATTGCAACTCCTTCTTGCGATTGTCCTCGAAGACCCACAGAAGGAACACCTGTTTGAAGTGTACGAAGAACCCCAGGTTCATTTTCTAAAAAGGCAGACTGCCCAACAACTGTTTTTTCATACAAGCTCTCCTTTGTATGAGGCTTTCTATGAAAAACGACAATTGCATGATCAGAATAAATATTTTTTACATCAATGAAGACGTCCTTATCCATAAACTCTTTGCTTGATAAAACTGCCTCTGATTGTCGAATCAAATAATCAATATCTGCTTCATTAAGATCTGTTTTATCCTCGCAAAATTTCTTTATCTGATTATTGTACTTCATTATTCAATAACAGCAACTTTGCAATTTCAATCATTGGAACACGCTTTTGCATACTGATTGTCCGAATCTGTTTAAAAGCCTCTGGTTCCGTAAGATTATCTCTCGTCATCAAAAGTCCTTTAGCCTTTTCTAAAACAATTCGATCATCGAGCTTCTTACTAATTTTAATTAATTCCTTCGAAAGTAATTGCTGTTGCCGTCCTTTCTCTATACAAACTGCTATTGTAGGAATTAAAGACTTTGCATCCAACGGTTTTACCAAGTAAGCACTAGCACCAGTTAAACTTGCTTTTTTGATATAATGGTCATCATTATAAGCAGAGAGAATTATCACACCGTATGCTAATTCATCATCTAATATTTTTTTACCTGCTGATAAACCATCTAATAACGGTAATTTAATATCCATTATTACTAGATCGAAAAAGTGTTTTTGACAAAGTTCAATAGCTTCAAAACCATCACTTGCTTCTGCAGCCACTTCATAATCTGACTGTTCTAAAATTTGTTTGATATCTAAGCGAATAATCGGATCATCATCACAAATTAGTATTCTGCCTTTCATAAACTCCATCCCTCATATGAAATTATGTTCTTGTTACAACTGTACTTGAAAAGCCTAGAATCTCTTCTAAACCATTTAATACTGCGTGGAGTGATGCATCTACTGACGCAACATCCCCTGTCATTACAACAGATCCGCTAAATCGATCCACAAAACCAATCTGTACCCCAGCTGCTTTAGTAGCTATATCCACAGCAATAATTGCAGCCTCACTTGGAGTGATGGTCAATATCCCAATAGCATCACGAAAATCTGTCTGTAACCCCAATTTTTCAAAAATAACAGGATCAGGACTAGCAATTAAATGTGCTAATGTGACTTGTTTACCAGGAACGTATTCCTGAATCATTCTTTGTTTTTCTGACATTTATTACCACCTCTGGATTGGTTTTACAATAAATATAATTCTAAATAATTTGATTATACTATATTTAGTATTCGCTTTCAATAAATTTTATTAATTAAATTATTACATAACAGTGTCAAATTAAAGATCTTAAATTTGAGGGAAATTTTTTTAATCCTTTAATCTTTTGTATGTTAGTTTAACTATTTGAAATAATTGATTATAAAATATAGAACCATTAATATCTAATTATGTACTATGCAAAACCAATACAAGACAACTTATTAGTGCTTTTAAAAAATTATAAAAGTAAGCCTATATTAAACAAAATAAATTTAAAAATTCCAATTAATCATGTGAACTTTTATTATATATATTTATAAAAAAATCTGAACTCACAAGTCTTTCTTAATTCTCACTAGCAGATTCATTTCTACTATATTAATTAGTCTTTATAATTTATTTTTGTTAATTTAAAATGACTTTTTTAGAAAGCTTGTTCTAAAACCTTTAATAATTCTTCAACTGTAGGGACTCTAGGATTTGTAATCGTACACTTATCCAATAAAGCAGCTTCCGCAATCTCACGTTTATGAGCATTAAAATCATCCACTCCCACTCCATAAGATCTTAAAGAAGTCGGAAGATCTAATTTCTTCTGAAGTTTTCGAACAGCATCCACTAATTTTCTTACACCCAGAATAGGTGTAGAAGCACTCAACCCTAATAAACGAGCAATCTGTTGATATCTTTCAGCAGTTTCTTTATTCAAATTACCAGCACGGGTACCGGTCGTTGCCACATTCGCATTATACTGGATAATATGTGGCATTAAGATACTATTAAGTCGTCCATGAGGAATATGGAATTTAGCTCCAGCTGCATGGGCGATACTATGATTAATCCCCAATGAAGCTGAGTTGAAGGCCATTCCCGCCAAAGTAGAGGCTACATGCATTTTTTCACGTGCTTCTAAATCATGTCCATTTTTGTATGCACGAGGCAAGTATTCAAATACTAATTTGATAGCTTTTTCAGCCAAAGCATCAGAAAAATCAGTTGCTTTATTTGAAACATAGGCCTCAATCGCATGCGTTAATACATCCATACCAGTATCTGCTGTAATATTAGCTGGTAGTGTTTCCACCAAATTGGAATCTAATATAGCGATATCCGGTAGAATATCCCAATCTACGATCGGATACTTTTGCCCTTTCTCAGCATCAGTAATAACTGCGAAACTTGTCACTTCAGATCCTGTTCCACTAGTAGTTGGTATAGAGATCAATTCCACATCAGTAAAAATCCCTTGTTTCTTCGCAAAGTAATACATTGCTTTAGATGCATCAATTGCAGATCCCCCACCGACAGATAAGACAATATCGATTGATTTCCCTTCAGTCGCGTGAATCCCTGCCACAATAACATCAATAGGCGGATCTGGAACAATATCAGTAAAGGTTATGATATCGTTACTAGCGTCTAAATAATCAAGAATTTTATCTAACTGTCCAGATTCTTTTAAAAACGGATCAGCAACAACCAATATGGTTTTGTTATGATAGTTTTCTAATTGGGCCAAAGCACCTTTGCCGACAAAAATTTTAGTTTTGTAGTAAATATTATACATTCTTTCTCCTTTCTTTTCAGAGTTTCTTATTTTATTTTACCCCCTTTATCATTTGAAACTCTTTAAAACAACATAAAAAGAAGCCACATGAAACACTACCAAATAGTATAAATTTTGGCATATTTCATATAGCTTCATTGCTTAAAATTGTACGTCCTTGTACTTTACAAAAAGTATAACATAAAAACGCTTACAACGCAAAAGAAAAAACATATATTTTATTTTTTTGATCATAATACTTGCAGATTCTTCTAGATCGTGCTATCATTAAATTACTAGAAATGATTTTGGTACTTTTAAGAGTATGGAAGTTTGGTGAAAATCCAACACGGTCCCGCCACTGTGATAAGCTTAGCTTTAAGTCAGGTCTTTATTCTTAAATTTTAGTAGATTTCACGCCTCGATGTAAGGTGGTGATGTCAGTTAGGAAATACACCAAAATAGTGCTTTCCCCTATTGACTCTACGTATGAGTACGTATCATTTTCTAAGGATGGGGTTCCCATCATCTGCAAAGAAGCAGAGTCAATATTTGGAAAGCTACTGTTAACCAATGAAGCTTAGCACGAAATTTGTACACTGTTGTACATCTGGCTTTCGAATTCTAACCTTGTCCTTCCCTTTAGGGAAGACAAGGTTTTTTCCTATCACCTCTAATCAAAAAGTTATGACATAGGTAAAAAAGCACTGCCCCTATTTTTTTATTAGAGGTAGTGCTTTTATTCTAGTTATTATTTTTCTTTGCCCAACGCTCCACATCTGCTTTTGTAATATTGTGAAACACTTTTGCTCCTCTTTCATAAGGAATATCCTCACAGTGTTTTCGATAATTAATCACTCTTGCAAGAGCAAAGAAATAGTCAGATAAACGATTAACAAAAATTAAAACTTGATTATTAATTTCATTTGTCCACATGGTCGCGACAATATGTCGTTCTGCACGACGCGCAATGGTTCTTGCTACATGAACCATTGAAGCAATTTCATCACCGCCAGGTAAAATGAATCTTTCCAGAGCTGGTGGAATATCCGCATACGTATCAATTCGTTCTTCAATCCATTTGATGAGGCTTTCATCCACTTTATATGGGTAAACACCATGTGGAGTAGATAAATCTGAACCGCAATCAAACAAATAATTTTGTAACTGATACAATTCGTCTCTCAATTCATCTTCAGGATCCATTTTACTAATCGTATAACCAACCCAAGTATTTAGTTCATCAATAGTCCCGTATGCATTGACTCGATCTGAATCCTTTGCAACACTTTGACCACCTACTAATTTTGTAAGACCTTTATCGCCGGTCTTTGTATATAATTGCATATTTTCCTCCTCTATTTCTATTATCTAATATCGACATAGTCATCCCGATCCAATTTTCCTTCTTCAAAAGTTGGCATATGTTCTATGGTATATACCGAACTTTCCATTAAAAAGAAAGCTAAAGGACAGCCAGAACCTTCTCCTAAACGCATATCCATTTGAAGCATAGGGGATAATCCTAAGTAGTCAGAAACAATCCGATATCCTGGTTCTGTTGAACAATGTGATGGGAAACAATAATCTAAAACCTCTTTCTTTAATTGAGAAGCAATCAAGAGTCCCGTTAAAGAAATCAGTCCATCGATGACACAAGGCAGTTGATGTTGGGCACATGCTAGATAGGTGCCAACCATTCCCAACATATCCAGCCCACCAACTTTTGAAACCAGATCAATCATATCACTATAAGGCGCATGACTGGTTACTGATTCTTGGATAACTGCTGTTTTATGAGCCTTCATCTTTTCCGTAACTCCCGCTCCATATCCCGCCACCTCTTGTGCAGGGAGCCCCAAAGTTGCGGCAATAACTGATGCGGATGTCGTGGTATTTCCAACCCCCATCTCACCAGTCCCAAATAAGGTATAGCCCTGATTAATCAATTCAACAGTTCTTCTATACCCAACCAAAATCGCTTCTAGGGCCTCCTGACGAGTCATGGCAGGTTCCTTTAGCATATTTCGTGTTCCATTTAGAATATGGTCTGGATTATCAGGATAGATTGGGCTTTTACAACCAATATCAATGACGCAAATATCTGAACCCGCATATTCAGCAATATTAGCCACCCCTGCTTTCCCATTTCTAATATTATTGGCTACAATAAATGTTGTTTCGATAGGGTTTGAGGAGATTCCTTCATCGCAAACTCCATTATCCGCTACATAAATCATGACCATTTTCTTCGTCAACTGGATATTGTCAGGGAACATCGCATGTAATCTAGCATACATTTTTTCCATTTTTCCTAATGCACCTAGAGGTTTCGCTAATCGATCACAATAGTTTTTTCCCTCTTCTAATGCTTTAGCATCAATCGGTACAATATTTTTTAGGATTTGATTTAATTCATCTTGCCTATCCACAGATTTCCTCCACCTTCTTCACTTTTAGCCCATCATATATAATTTTGCTTAGATTCCTTATAGAATAATAGCTTGCCAGAGGATGTTGGGAAAGTCGTTCTTCTAACTTATTCAAGTGAATCAGCTGATCTTGAGTCAACAGAATACCAACGATGCTACCACTATGAGCAACATTTACTCCTAGTAAACCTAATTCTGTTGTAATTTCTATAATTTCTTCTAAATAGGGTTTGGGCAACCGTTTGTTATTTAACAAGGCACTTGTAGTCGCCAACTTACCTAATAGCTTCACATTTTGTTTGTCACAGGCAGTTTTGAAATCAATCAGCAATTTCTTTGATTGCTTAGCAGGATACAAGGGACTATCTGTCATTCTTATGAAACTCGTTGTATCGACGATTTGATCTGGCTCTAGAATGTACACATAAAGATTCGGTTTCCATTTTGTCTGCCATTTGATCGCACCGTCAAGAGGATTCATCACAGTCCAGTCTGAAAAACCGACGGAATCGCTTGGTTCAATCTTAGAACATAAGCTCGTTAACAGAGGGACTGACACTTCCTTTTGTTTGCAAGAAAAATAAGCACCTAAAATTGACAGCATATCCGCTGTACTACTAGAATATCCCTTTCCAACAGAGATATCTGTTTGAAAAGAGAAGTCGAAATCTATCTGATCTGTTAATTCATTTATAACTCGCAGCATTTTAGGACGCAACTCTTCTCCTACTACACCTGTTTGAGGGCCAATTAATACTTGGCTTTTCTTTTCAATGCCATAAGACATCAAAAATTCACGACCATCTACAACACATTGGAATAATTCTCCACAAGATCCTGGACAAGATGCTATCATTGTCCCTTCCACTACTCATGTCCTCCAAGAATCGCTTTCAAGGCGACTAATAAACAGGTATTCTCTTCTCTGCTACGAATTGCAACGCGGTAGTAATCACTACTTAAATTACGGTAGTTGGAACAGGAGCGGATAAAAATGTTATAGCGCCATAATTCTTCACGTAAATTCTTAGACCCCGTATACTTAAAAAAGATATAATTAACACTTGGTTTTAAAACAGTTAATGCAGAAAAAGTTTCCAAAGAACGATACAGGAAGTCTTTTTCCTCTTGTAACCATTTTAGAGTCTGAGCTTGATAATCCTGATCCTTTAAAATCACAGGCAAAGCTTGAAGAGCCAGTGCATTAATTGTCCACGGAGCCCTACGTTCATTAATCTTTGTTAAGCATGGATGTTTCCCAAGGGCGTATCCTAATCGTAATCCTGGAATCGCATAAAACTTGGTTAGAGATCGAACAACAATTGTATTTGTAAACTCACTCAAATATGGAACAAAACTATACTTTTCCTCGTCTTCTAAAAAGTCAATAAAAGCTTCATCTAGAATAAAATGAATATTCCGTTCCAGTAATTTTTTCGCAATTTCTAGCAATTGACTAACTGGAACAACAGATCCAGTTGGATTATTGGGATTACATAATAAGACAACATCTCCTGCTTTCAAATGATCCATGTCTGATAAAAGATCTTTCACTGTCCAAACAAAATTAGGAGATGTTAAATGATGATAAATAATTTCTGTCCCTTCTTGATAAAAAGCCTTTTCATATTCCATAAAGGTTGGACTTAAAATCAGTAATCTCTTGGGTTTTAAGATCTGAGCTAACTCATAAAATAAACCTACCGCACCATTTGACAAAAGAATTTCTAGATCATGATTACCGTGATGGTCTCTAAGTAAATCTTTTTCATATTGGTTTGTGATATCTGGGTACTCTGTAATTCTATCAATGCTCTCCACTAAGACTTGGCGGAGGTTTTCGGAAACTCCAAGAGGATTGATGTTGGCACTAAAATCAATCCACTTTTCAGAAGAGTTTCCATTTTTTTCAGCTAATAGACGTCCATTCCCTCCGTGTTCAACAATCATACACATCTCCTTCTTGAAAGATAAAGTAGTCCTTTTAGATTATATCATGTTTACTCACTCTCAAGAAAGTCTTTTAAAGCATCGATCCCAGTATTTTCAGTTGAAGAAATCTCAAAAATTTGTTTAACACCTGCATCTAACAATTGTTTACGCGCAAATTCCAATTGCTCCTCAGAGTCTACTAGGTCAATCTTACTAATGATTCCAATCACATCTTGGGTGAATAATGAAGAAAATCCTTGAGGAAAAGTTTGCATGGTTGAATTCCCTGCAATTAAGAGTCCAATGATTTCAGCTTCTGCTGCAGTCACTGTTAAAGCATTGTAATAGCGTCTGTGTTGTAAAAATTCCCCTGGCGTATCAATAATACTATCGTGAAATTGAACAGCCTGCGTTTTAAAATACTCAATATCTAATCCTTTTAATCGTTGGGTTAGCGTTGTTTTACCCACTCCCACTGAACCAACAAACATGATTTTCTTCATAAATCTCCCCTATTTTTTAATTAATTGTGCCTCATCAGTTCCCAACTTGATTGTTTCTCTACTCTTAACTAAAACACCTTTGTTTTCATCACGACCTTGTAAGAAGTATTTGGCATCTTTGCTATCATATGTATCTACTGCAGTCTGTGAAAGTAAGCCAATTCCTTTAGATGGATCCCGTAATAGGTTAAAGATGATTCCCATCTGTAATCCTTCAAAATCTTTCAACATTGCATAGTCTCCATTACTATCTCCAGCAATTAGAATAGGATCTTGGTTCCCATGTTTATCTGCAATGAACTTCTTGATTGTTTTTGTTTTTCCTTCACCTTGTGTTTGGAAGTAGTCGTTATTGTATTCTGATTGAATGACACCAGAATCATTTTTAACGAGTTCCATTCCATAGACATGGTCTTCAGTAATATTATATCCAAATTTTTCCTTAGTAGCAAAAGGAACAACAACATCTCGGAATGAAGCAGAAACAACATAAACATCTATGCCATTATCTTGTAGTGTCTTATAAAGATTTTGCATCTCTTTTACTGCGCGAACACCACGTTTAAATTTGATTTCTACTTGACCAGCTTCACCCTTCAAGCTTTCTGGGCTCACCCAAGTTTCATAAACTAAATCTTCTTTTAAGGCACGTTCAATTGATTTTTCAGATAAGGCTTGAACTTCTTCTGAAGTCATACCTGTAAATAAGTAGGTAACCCATGGATAAGAAATATCTGAACTGAAAGTTCCACCAATTGCTTCGTAAAGATAACGTAATTTAGCACTGAAATCTTTATATTCGTCTAATTGTTTCACTTCATCAAGACTCTTAGTCCCCTTAAAACCTTTGTATTCGTTATAAAGAACAGTATAATCAGAAACGATATCCTTAGCAATATTATCAATGTTGACAGGATTTCCTTCTTTATTGTTATGATCTTCTTTAAAGTTATCCTCTGGGATATTTGTACGAATAGCCTTATCTAACTCTTCCGGTGTCATCTTAAAATCTAAGTTTTCAATTTGATAAGTAAAAGTTGCTTCACCAATATCGTTGATTACTGTTGTGTTATCCCAGTCAAATACAGCATACGGCTTCGCTGATTCATTATATTTTGAACTAGATTTGCCATTATCTTTAATAACATTACTTAATTTCTTATATAACTTATCCTCCCACTGCCCACGATTAAGCACTTGATCTTCTTTTGATACACTTGTTTCTTGACTAGCTTTACTAGGCTCAGTTGTTTTAGATGACTGAGAAGCCTGACAACCAACCATAAATAAGGCAAGACCACAAACAAAAAAGAGACGATGTTTCTTCATGAGAAAACCTCCAAAATAAAATTTTATTAATTAGAAAAAAGGCAATAAGATACCTATGATTTGAAACGGTTGCGCCATTGCAATCATAGGCCTCATTGCCTTTTATATTATTCCAAACCAATTATACTAATTAGACAATTGAATGTCAACCGAAAACGGTTACATTTTTATCACAAATAAAATTCTACTATTCTACAAAACAATATAGTAAAATGATATTTACGAATAATTGGGTAATGAGTTCCTACTTCATGAAGCGAATTTTATTTTTCTGAAAATTCGTTTTCATTGTCTTCTCCTCTATCCTCTGCTATACTTGGATTATCAAAGAAAGGAGACAAGCCTATGACATTGTCCAATAAATTCACACTTTCTCTTGCCTCACTGGCAGTTCTTGGTCTTTTAGCAGCCTGCTCGAATCCGACAGCTCAAACACCTGCAAGCTCTGCTAGTTCACAACAGGTCGCGTCAAGTGCTTCAAGCTCTAAAACTTCTCAAACGGCTAGCCAACCTGAAAATCTAGATGGGACATACAAGGGGACTGATGAAACTGATCAGATCACTCTGACCCTTTCTGGTACGACGGGCACATGGGAAGAGCTTGAAAGCGATGGCGAGAAAGAAAGCAAACCTGTAACCATTCACGCTGACAATCATACTCTCACTGTAGGGGATGATCTCAAATATTACAAACTAGAAGGTAACCAACTCACTATTGAAGATGACGATCGCGATCCTTCTGATACCATTGTATTAACTAAATAGCATAAAAAATAAGAGGTTAGGATGTTGATCCCAACCTCTTTTTTCATCTTAATGGAATTGCATCCCACCATCCACGATAATGGTTTGACCTGTGATGTAGTTTGAGTCAGGTCCAGCAAGGAAGCTGACAGCCGCTGCTACATCTTCTGGTTCAGAAAGACGTTTCAAAGTGATATCTTTAGCGAATGTTTGCATACCCCATTCGTCATCTTTACCTGCGTTCTTACCAACTTCATGGGCAATGTCAAACATCATTGGAGTCTTGACGATACCTGGTGCATACGCATTGACAGTGATGCCTGAATCCGCCAAGTCACGCGCCAAAGTCTGTGTGATACCACGAACTGCAAATTTAGTACCACCATAAACAGTCAAGTTAGGGTTACCTACAACACCTGCTTGTGAAGTTGCATTGATGATTTTTCCGCCATGGCCAAGCGCTTTGAATTGAGCTTGTGCAGCTTGAGCACCCCAAATCACGCCACCAACGTTAATAGCAAATGTACGTGTAAATTGTTCTTCTGTAATTGTATCAAGTGGTGTAGTTGGCGCAACACCTGCATTGTTTACGACAACATTCAAATCTCCAAAATGGTCAACAACCTTTTGGAAAGCTGCAGCCACTTCTTCTTTTTTAGATACATCAGCAACAACCGCAAAAGCATTTTCAGCCGATAACTCAGCAACTGCTTTTTCAGCTGTTTCAGCATTGTAGTCCAATACTCCAACCTTAAAGCCATCTTGCACCAAGCGTTTTGCGATTGCAAAACCGATTCCTTGACCAGCACCTGTGACAATAGCTACTTTAGACATATGATTCCTCCTTGGTATCAATGATACCAGCAAACGTTCATATAGAACAGCAAGGGTTGACAACTAGTTTTGATGGGGTCTATCATAAATTCCGACAAAACTATGCTAATAGTATACTCTTTTGTGAAAAACATTTCAAACTCTAGCCTGTTTTTTGAAAAAAATAGTTTATTTATATGATATCTTTATTTAGTGATAAATGAACTAAAGCGTGAAATAGAGTAAAGTTTTTAGCCAAAACGGTTAACTGTTCTATTCTGTAAACCCTACATAAAAAGAGAGTGGGACAAAAGTCCTAGCCTCTCAATTGTTTTTGGATTGT
>NZ_JVSR01000107.1:0-3354 GCF_001069785.1 Streptococcus parasanguinis | reverse complement strand
CTTGACTAATATGTTTTGATTTCCGTATTTTTTTATAGATCGTACCGTAATCCCAACGCATAACAACTTCACCTCTAATTATGTGTATAAATGTTACATTTTTACACTTCGTTATGTATTTAGTATATCATATATATAGAAGAAGGAGGTTCAGATATGCAAAAGAAAATCACTATTTATTTTTTGTATTAATGCTTTCACAATCCAAATAACTGGGGTGCATTTTCAAATTATTACCATGATTACAAATATCACTGGTCAAGCGTAACTCGTGCAAGAGATAGTAAATCATCATATGCTTACGCTCCTTCTCATCAGACCTCAAGAGCTTTTATAAATAGAAATTTTGGTGAAACAGTATATTTTAACTACGGATTTAAAAAAATTCATAGCTCATAGAAAAGATTATATTACTATTCATGAAAATTTTAGAAAGTGAGTAAAGTATGAAGCGCTTATTTGTCATCCTTTCAAATATCTTTATAACAAGTTTTCTACTTTGGATTTGTTTTTCAACCTCATATGTGGTTATTCACAATAGTTTTCCAGCTATTAGTATTTTTTCCCAGAACAAAGAGGTATCAAAAGATCAGGTAAAATACAGTTTAGATCAATTAGCAAATGAAACAGACAGTGTGATTGGTGAACAAATTGAAACAATAGACGATAAAGGTAAGGTTCATTTTTCCTATGCAATATTTGGATCTGGCCATATCCCAAACGGCCTTGTTAAAGCTAGTGAAGAAGATTTTTACAATAGTGGCTTATTGTCCAATTATTATATTTTATCTGGAAATCTCACTCTAGATAGATTAAATCATGAACTTCAATCATTGGGTTTCACACAAACATTTGTTTCATATCCAAATATTTTTCTTAGCTTATTTACGTATATGGGAAATGGTAGTCAATTACTCGTTTTGGTCATTTTTCTACTAACTTTTATAGCCTTAATGATTATTCAAAAAACCAAGGAAATGCGAACAGTTGGGATTCGATATATTTCTGGATTGCACCTAACTCAGATTTTTGGAAACTCAATTATTAGTGATTGTGGAGATTTACTTTTAGGGATAATTACAGGGGTTTTTCTTGGAATCTGTGGTGTAAGTCTATTCCCTATCACACCATTTTCTATTCCAGTTATTTTTTCAGCTAGCATAACTTATAATTTGTTACTTTTATTCCTTTCTATACTCTTTAGCTTTCTTTATGTTTTAAGTATTAAAGCGGTACATTTGGTTTCTTTACTCAAAGGAAAGTTACCTTTGAAACAGATTATGGGTATTCTTTACTTGGGGCAATTGGTTGCTTTTCTTTTAATAGTACTTACCATTCATAGAACAAGTATCTATTCAACTATTTGGCAATTGCATCAGGCTGGAGATACAGCATGGTCAAATCAAAAAGATTGGGTATTGCTTTCAACAAATAGGGAGTTTGGGGCAGAGGCTAGAAATCAGGATAGTAGAAAAATGTTGGAAGAACAATGGAAAAACTTCATAGAAACTGGCATTCAGAATGGAGGAATGCTTGTTCAGCATCCACTTGCATCATTCGATCTAAAAGGTCTGTCTTCACATCCCTTAATGGGAAAAATGTCGATAAATGACTACAATCCGTATGCTAATAGCTTATATGTGACTCCTAATTATCTAGATGTTCAGAATGTAGAATTAAATGAAGAAGATAAGAAGAGCATTAATAGCCTTGGAGAAGGAGAATTTGGACTACTATTGCCTGAAAAATTAAAAGATCAAGAAGATAAATTGCGTCAAATTTATGAAGATTTCCTAGCGATTCGAAACGATAAGGGAAATAAAATTCAACAGGCTATGAAAGCTCGTGTTTTCTATATTTCAAACAATAAGAAGCGTTTCGTATATAATTCTACACCAATCTCATATCAACAATTTCTAAGTGATCCTATACTTATTGTCCTTAAACCAAGCTCTTTTGGAAAAAATCGAAATGATTTCTTCACTTATCCATCTGATTATCTGTATTTTAAAGGTTTGGATGCCACTAAAAAACTAGTTGAACAAGGTGGAATAAAGAAATATATCAGTCAGTATGATCTTGCCTATTATGTTTATCGTGGTATGAGTCACAACATTCAAGTTGAAATATTGACAATCATTGCTGGTGGTTTTCTAGGTATTGCTACCTCAATTCTACTCTTTAATACAATGACAATCCTCTACTTTGAAGAATTTCGTAAAACTATTCTTATTAAGAAAATATCAGGATTAAATTTTTTTGAGTTACACCAGAAATTTTTTATCTGGCAAATAGTTATCTTCATTTTGGGAGGGGCTATTGGTCTTTTGCTAACAAATAAACTTTGGGTAGTCTTTCTAACCTCTTGCGTCTTTGGTTTGAATTCTATTTTAATACTAATGCATCGTTCTCGTAAGGAAGATAGGATGGCTAGTATTATATTGAAAGGAGCATAGAAATGATTAAAATCCATCAACTAACAAAAACCTTTGGGGACCGGACGGTATTTAGTGATTTGAACTTAAATTTTGATGCAGGTAAAGTCTATGCTCTTATCGGAAATAGTGGTTGTGGCAAAACAACCTTACTAAATATGGTAGCCAAGCTAGAACCTTATGATCAGGGAAGTATTCAATATAAAGGAAAAGATTTACGAAAGATTAAACCAACAAACTATTTCAGAAATGAACTCGGTTATCTCTTCCAGAATTTTGGACTAATCGATAATAAAACTGTTTCAGAAAATTTAGATTTGGGATTAATTGGTCATAAATTAGACAAACAAAAAAAGAGAGAGACTAAAGAAGAAGTATTAGATAGAGTAGGACTATCTTATATTCAACTAGATCAAAAAGTATATGAGCTTTCTGGAGGAGAAGCACAACGTGTAGCCTTGGCAAAGATCATTTTAAAAGATCCTCCTCTAATTTTGGCAGATGAATTAACTGCCGCTCTTGATCCTGAAACCTCACAGGAGATTATGGACTTACTCCTAACATTAAAAAATAAGGAACGTCTGATCATTATTGCAACACATAATCCAACCATTTGGAAACAAGCTGATCAAGTGGTAAGCCTAAAAATTAGTCAATGAAGAATAGGGTAATAGCACAGATTTTCATTACGTTACATATTCATTTCCTAACAAAACATCCCGAAAGTTAAGTGCACCCAAATAGTTAGATTAATAATTTATCCAAAGGATTTAGTTCTGTATTGCACAGGACTGAGTCCTTTTCTACTATTTGTATAGAAGTGTATACATTTTTAATCTATAGTCGTAGAGATTTAGTAAAACTACAGCGCAAACTTCCTCTTGACTAATATGTTTTGATTTCCGTATTTTTTTATAGA
>NZ_JVSR01000106.1:0-5079 GCF_001069785.1 Streptococcus parasanguinis | reverse complement strand
AATCCAAAAATAATTGAGAGGCTAGGACTTTTGTCCCAGCCTCTTTTTGTGTTTACAAAACTGTACCCGGACAGTTTTCTTTTTTCACTCTTGTATCCCCTTTTATATCCTGCTAAAATAAAACCATGACACGATACAAAGCAACCATTTCATATGACGGGACCTTATTTGCAGGGTTTCAACGCCAACCGCATGCCCGCAGTGTGCAAGAAGAAATCGAGAAGACCTTGACGCGTCTCAATCAAGGAAACCCTGTCACCGTTCATGGAGCGGGTCGGACGGATGCAGGCGTCCATGCCCTTGGGCAGGTGATTCATTTTGATCTCCCTCAAGCGCGGGATGAGGAGAAGCTCCGCTTTGCTCTGGATACCCAGACCCCAGAGGATATTGATTTCATCCGGGTGGAGCAAGTAGCAGATGACTTTCACTCACGCTACAAGAAGCACAGCAAAACCTATGAATTCATCGTGGATTATGGTCGTCCCAAGAACCCCATGATGCGCCACTATGCGACCCACTACCCCTATCCTTTGGATGTGGAAAAGATGCAAGTAGCCATCCAAAAGTTGGAGGGAACCCATGATTTCACCGGTTTCACCGCTTCAGGAACCAGTGTGGAAGACAAGGTTCGTACGATTACAGAGGCTCGCTTGGTTGAGGACGCGGCAAATCATCGCCTGCTCTTTACCTTTTCAGGCAATGGCTTTCTCTACAAGCAAATCCGCAATATGGTGGGAACTTTGTTGAAGATTGGAAATGATCGGATGCCGATCGAGCAGATCGATCTGATTTTGGAAAAGAAGGACCGCAATCTAGCAGGTCCAACAGCAGCGCCAAATGGCTTATATTTAAAGGAGATACGTTATGAGTAATGAATTGATTCTTGCAATTTCAGGAAATGATATTTTTAGTGGGGGAGGTCTTCATGCAGACCTTGCTACCTATACGACTAACAAACAGCATGGCTTTGTAGCGGTGACTTGTTTGACAGCCATGACCGAGCATGGTTTTGAAGTGATTCCGGTGGATCCAACGACCTTTGCTCAGCAGCTCAACTCTCTCAAAGATGTTCCTTTCTCTGCTATTAAACTCGGCCTCTTGCCAAATGTTGAAGTGGCAGACCTAGCTTTGGACTATGTCAAAGCTCATGCAGATATCCCAGTAGTGCTCGATCCTGTCTTGGTCTGCAAGGAAAGCCATGATGTGGAAGTGTCAGCCCTTCGAGATGAATTGATCAAGTTCTTCCCTTATGTGACCATCATTACACCAAATTTACCAGAGGCTGAGATCTTGACCCAAAGCAAGATTCAATCGCTCGATGATATGAAGGAGGCTGCTCGTAAGCTCCATGAATTGGGAGCAGCGAATGTCGTGGTCAAAGGGGGCAATCGTCTCAATAAAGAAAAGGCCATCGATGTCTTTTATGACGGACAAGATTTTACAATCTTTGAAGAGCCAGTCCTAGAAAAGAACAATACAGGGGCTGGTTGTACCTTTGCGTCTAGCATTTCCAGCCAGTTGGTAAAAGGGAAATCACCGCTTGAAGCTGTTAAAGCCTCTAAAGACTTTGTCTTCCAAGCGATTCAACATTCAGACCAGTATGGAGTAGTACAATATGACATCTAATCGAACTCAACTCATTGCCCGCCTTTCCATTTTGACAGCCTTGACAGTTGTACTTGGCTACTATACCAAACTCCCAACTCCCACAGGGATTGTCACCCTGTTAGATCTTGGAGTGTATTTTACAGCCTTCTATTTTGGACGCAAGGAAGGTGCGATTGTAGGTGGTGTCGGAGCCTTCCTACTCGATCTGATTTCAGGCTATCCTCAGTGGATGTTCTTTAGCCTCCTCTTTCACGGGGGCCAAGGCTATTTCGCTGGCTTCAAGGGAAAAGCCCGTTACCTAGGTTTGCTCCTTGCGACAGTCGTCATGGTAGGCGGTTATGCACTAGCTTCTGCCCTCTTTTTAGGCAATGGCTGGGGAGCTGCTATCTCGGACATTCCAAACAACCTTGCTCAGAATTTTGTCGGAATGGCTTTAGGCTATGTGGTCTATTATGCCTTCCAAAAGAAAGGAAACTAATTCATGGATTTGGAGCAACTGAACAAGGATACAAAAGAAATCCTGGCAGATGTTTTGGCAAAAAGCCGTCTTCATCAGGGACAGATTCTAGTTCTCGGGATGTCCTCAAGTGAAGTTGCAGGAGGGCAAATTGGAAAGGCCTCGAACATCGACATTGCTGAAGCTATTGTCCAGACCTTATTAGATGAGTTGAATCCAAGAGGGATTTATCTAGCGGTACAAGGATGTGAGCACCTCAATCGCGCCTTGGTGGTCGAGCGGGAATTAGCAGACAAGAAGGAGCTAGAAATCGTCAATGTCCTTCCTAGTCTCCATGCAGGGGGAGCTGGACAACTCGCTGCTTTTAAGTATTTCAAGGATCCTGTCGAAGTGGAATTTATCACAGCCCAAGCGGGCTTAGACATCGGAGATACCTCAGTGGGGATGCACGTCAAGCACGTACAAGTTCCGATTCGCCCTGTTATACGTGAACTAGGGGAAGCCCATGTCACAGCCCTCGCTAGTCGGCCAAAATTGATCGGTGGTGCCCGTGCTCTCTACCTAGATGATCCTATCCGAAAATCATAAATAGAACTAGCTTTTAAGGGCTAGTTTTTTTGGATGAAAAGAGAGGCAAAAACGTTTTAAAACTTGCAATTTCAAAGTTTTGTGGTAAAATTATAAGGAATGACTATATTATTTTAAGGAGAGACAGAATGTCTGTATCATTTGAAAACAAAGAAACTAACCACGGTGTATTGACTTTCACCATCAGCCAAGAGCAAATCAAACCTGCTTTGGACCGTGTGTTTGAGTCTGTTAAGAAAACCTTGAACGTACCTGGTTTCCGTAAAGGTCATATTCCACGTCCAATCTTCAACCAACGTTTTGGTGAAGAAGCTCTTTACCAAGATGCTTTGAACGATCTTCTTCCAGCAGCATACGAAGCAGCTGTTAAAGAAGCTGGAATCGAAGTTGTAGCACAACCAACTTTCGATGTTGTATCTATGGAAAAAGGTCAAGACTGGACATTGACAGCAGCTGTTGTAACAAAACCTGAAGTAAAATTGGGTGCTTACAAAGACCTTGAAGTATCAGTAGAAGTTTCTAAAGAAGTAACAGATGCTGATGTGGATGCTCGTATCGAACGCGAACGCAACAACTTGGCTGAATTGGTTGTTAAAGAAGGTGCTGCAGCAGAAGGCGACACAGTTGTAATCGACTTCGTTGGATCTATCGACGGTGTTGAATTCGACGGTGGTAAAGGTGACAACTTCTCACTTGGACTTGGTTCAGGTCAATTCATCCCAGGTTTCGAAGACCAATTGGTTGGACACTCTGCTGGTGAAACAGTTGACGTGATCGTAACATTCCCAGAAGACTACCAAGCAGCTGACCTTGCAGGTAAAGAAGCGAAATTCGTGACAACTATCCACGAAGTGAAAGCAAAAGAAGTACCAGCTCTTGACGATGAATTGGCAAAAGACATCGATGAAGAAGTTGAAACTCTTGCTGAATTGAAAGAAAAATACCGCAAAGAATTGGCAGAAGCAAAAGAAGAAGCATACAACGATGCAGTAGAAGCAGCAGCGATCGATCTTGCCGTTGAAAATGCTGAAATCGTTGAACTTCCAGAAGAAATGATCCACGAAGAAGTACACCGTTCAATCAACGAATTCCTTGGAAATATGCAACGTCAAGGGATCTCACCTGAAATGTACTTCCAAATTACTGGAACAACTCAAGATGATCTTCACAAACAATATGAAGCAGAAGCTGAAAGCCGCACGAAGACAAACCTCGTAGTTGAAGCAGTAGCCAAAGCAGAAGGTTTCGAAGCAACTGAAGAAGAAATTAATGCTGAAATCGAACAATTGGCAGCAGATTACAACATGCCAGTTGAACAAGTTCGCAACCTTCTTTCACCAGAAATGTTGAAACATGACATCACAGTGAAGAAAGCAGTGAACGTGATCACAAGCACAGCAAAAGTAAAATAATTTAGATAAAAAAGGCTGGGCAACAACTGTCCAGCCTTTGATGTTTGATAGAAATAACTGTATGACGCAGTGGTTGATTGGCATCTTTGTTCGCCTTTAAGCTCCAAAGATGACCTAATCAACTGTGCGGGGGTGGGAAAACGAACTCTTTTTAACTAGTCGGAGTTCTTTCCCACTCCCTTTTCTGATTTCATGGAGAATCCTGGAATTTTCCTTTGACGAAAGGGGAAATTTATCGTACAATAGAGTGTAACGATAAAATGTGTGATAGATTTAGTGGCGAGAAGTTTTCAATCTATCATTGAGGATAGGATGAGGTTTAAGACCGGATCCTTCTCCATTTAGGAAATGAAACATAAGGAGATTTACCCTTGGAATTAGAAGTATTTGCTGGACAAGAAAAAAGTGAACTTTCTATGATTGAAGTGGCGCGTGCGATTTTGGAATTACGCGGACGTGACCATGAAATGTACTTTAGCGATCTTGTAAATGAAATTCAAAATTACCTTGAAAAATCAAACAGCGAGATCCGTGAAGCTCTTCCATTGTTCTACACAGAATTGAATGTAGATGGAAGCTTTATCCCACTTGGGGATAACAAATGGGGTCTTCGTTCATGGTATGCCATTGATGAAGTTGACGAAGAAATCATCGCTCTTGAAGAAACAGACGAAGATGAAACTCCTAAGAAACGGAAGAAAAAACGTGTCAATGCCTTCATGGATGGAGACGAAGATGCGATCGACTACAACGACGATGATCCAGAAGACGAAGAAGTTTACGAAGCAGATCCAGCTCTTTCATATGATGAAGAAAATCCAGATGATGAAAAGAGTGAAGTCGAAGCTTACGATGCTGAAATCAATGAAATCGTACCAGATGATTTGGGTGAGGAAGTTGAATTAAGCGAAGAAGACGACGAAGAAGAGGATTCTGAAGACGAGGAAGAAGAATAAATCATAAGAAGAGGCTGGGACAAAAGTCCTAGCCTCTCAATTGTTTTTGGATTGTCGA
>NZ_JVSR01000105.1:0-3800 GCF_001069785.1 Streptococcus parasanguinis | reverse complement strand
TTATCTCCTACAATCTTTCTACTTCGCCGAACTTAGTACAAATGAAAGCTATGCTAGAACAAGCCTTTACAGCGAACCATTATGAAAATACAATTCTCCATAGTGACCAAGGATGGCAATACCAACACGATTTCTATCATCATTTTTTAAAGAATAAGGGAATCCAACCATCTATGTCACGTCAGGGAAATAGCCCAGATAACGGTATGATGGAATCTTTCTTTGGCATTCTTAAGTCTGAAATGTTTTATGGTTATGAGAATACGTTTCAGTCACTTGAGCACTTGGAACAAGCCATTGTCGACTATATTGATTACTACAACAACAAACGAATTAAGGTAAAACTAAAAGGACTTAGTCCTGTACAATACAGAACTAAATCCTTTGATTAAATTAATTGTCTAACTTTTTGGGGTCAGTACAGCACTGCCTTTCTTTTTTTATCTATACTATTATTATGCCATTTTTCTGTAAAAATAAAGATAGATTTTTCAAAAAAGTACTATAGAATGCTCTTGGCCCCAGAGGATAAATTTTTTGTCTAGGTTTTGGGGTCAGTACATAACAAGAAGATTTTTTTATGTTTTTCTAAGTACGTCTAGACGTTTTAAAACTTATGTTGTGATTGAATTACGTTCAATACTTCTTGCATACTTCCAGCTTTCCAATTTGCCTTAGCATTAAATAATGGTTGAGTTAATTTGCAAGAACCGACTCCAGTGAAATGATCCTATCACATTGCCGTGCTTGCTCCATGTTATGCGTAACAACCAAAATTGTTTTACCAAACTGATCTCTCAAAGTTCGAATCAAATCGAATGCTTTTTGAGACATTTCAGGATCTAACGATCCGGTTGGTTCATCTGCTAGGACAATATCTCCGGGCTTTAAAATAGCTCTCACAATCGCAATTCTCTGCTGTTCACCTCCCGATAATTCATTGATTTTACTATTTAACCGATTTTGTAGACCAACAAATTCTAGCGTTTCCTTGATTCTCTGCTCCTTCTCCTGTCTAGAGAAATTCGAAAAAGTCATGGCAAGCATCAGGTTATCTTTCACACTAGATGTAGAAATGAGTGCATTGGATTGAAAAAGATAGTTGATGACATTCCTTCGGTAATGAACTGCTGATTGCGAATTTACCTTAGGCAAAACTTTTCCGTTGATTAGGATTTTACCACTGTCAACAGTATCCAATAGTCCAATCATATTGAGGATAGTCGATTTTCCAGAACCAGAAGGTCCTACTAAAGCTACAAATTCATTTTCCTCAATATCAAAGCTTAAGTCTTTGAAAATTTCTCTTGAACCAAATTGTTTTGATACATTTTGTACTGAAATTCTAGACATGAGATTACTCCTTAAATGATTGTATGATACTCTCTCCTTCTTTACGGAACAAACTGAAGTA
This sequence comes from Streptococcus parasanguinis, assembly GCF_001069785.1. GTDB lineage: Bacteria > Bacillota > Bacilli > Lactobacillales > Streptococcaceae > Streptococcus > Streptococcus parasanguinis_T. Next base: position 2,386 of record NZ_JVSR01000105.1, on the reverse strand, counting down.
AAGTAGCATTATCTGAAAAGCAAATGTAGCTAGTGTCATGACTATTCCCAACTTAGAACCCACTAAGATAGAAACGATTAGTTCCATCACAGAAAAACTAATAATGAGAGAAAGCACACCAATATATCTTTTCCATGGTGAGAATCCCATAAAGTATTGAACATACAATTTTTCTTCAAATAACATGCGGTACATTAAGACAAAACTCCAGAAAATAGCCATCATCGTAATTATGATAATCGCTATGATCGTGCCGAAAAGATAAAATGTATAACTCAGATCTTTTTGAAGACCATTGATAAAGTTCTTGACAGTTGTAAAACTCAACCGATTATCCTTTAAATCTGGAAATTCTGTTTCTAAAATGGACACTACCTGTTTCATCGTTTCCCTATCACGAATCTTCAAAAGACCATTATAGCCACTGACAACTAAGTTTGCCGACTCCATGAAATATAAATTCTCTGGTGTTGAGACAAAAATAACTGGATTCTCACTAGTTGTACCATAAGAAATAGAATCTGACCAAGTAAATATTGATCGAGACGGTTGGTAAACCTTGAACATAAATTTCGGATTTTCTGTGAAATTAGTTTGTAAATCTCCCGGTTTTACAGTGACACTTTCCTGTAAATACGCCTTCATCACTTCAAGTTCTTCTGTATTGAGCGTGTTAGGTAGAAGATAAAGTCGAGTACCATTCCTCATCTCTAGCAACTCTTCATCACTTAGGGGAATACCTAGGTCTTTCAGGTAATTATAGGAGAATTTCAAATACCAAAATGGTTTTTTAGGGACATGCTGGTATGTCCCATAGACTGCATCAAGGGACTCCTGATTAAGAAATTGTCCTTGGGCAATATAGACACCCGGAAGCTCAGATATACGCTGGTAAAAGTTATACATACTACGCTCAAGGGAATTTGTAGTTCCTGCATATGTACCTACATCATCTCCCTCAGCAAAGCTGGAGATAACGTACATATCTTCAACATTCTTCCACTCCCTAGATACTTTCATATTATCAATAAACTGATTCATTGGAGCATCTAAAGAGTAACTGATTGCGATTAACAAACCAGCTACCAAGGTATAGAATAACAAGCAGGTTACCATTAAAGGCTTCATTGGTAATCGTTTATGAATTGCTGCTAATGGAGAAACCGAATAAACAATAATTGTTGGAATAATGAATATCAATAGTAGCAACAAGACTGAGAGGCTGACTCCAGCAAAAACTAGAATAAACGATGATAAACCAAAACTAGACCAGCCTGACAACAACCAACTACATAAAGAGATAATAGGAATAATATAGATTGAAAATAGTAGAGAATTTTTGAAAAAAGCAGACCATAATTCTTTTCTATCCCATCCTAAAAGAATCAATGTTCCGAAATGTTTAAAGGATTGAAGAACACAGATTAAGAATAGGATCAGTAAAATGAAGGCATTTACTAAGATGCTGATAGCAAGTATTATTCCCCAAATTCCCTGATCAGTACTACTTCCAAAACTTTCTTTTGTCAAATCCTCAACAGAAATACCTGACACCTTTGAAAGATGTAGCAAAAAGTTATCTCTTGAGACAGCATCGCGGAGACCATTGATATGGTAGATCCCATTAATCGTATTAGTGTTTTGGAAAGTATAATCTAATCGTTCAATGACTACAGGTGTGCTAAATAATAAATCTGGAAGCTCGTAAAGCATATTATTTGAGCCTTTGTCAAGTCCAATAGTCATATTATTATCACTATGAGATAATAAATTTGCAAATTGTTGTTGTGAGACAACTATTTTACCCGTACTTTCAAAATCTGAAAAACCAGCAGAGCTACCAAGGATGTCTATATAAATCCTATTTAGACCTTCTCCTGTATCACTACTTTCAGAACGTTTTGTCCATATGGACAAGTCACTCTGTTCTAAAAAATAATTAAATACATCTTGTGATTGCTTTTCTGTTAACTTCTGAAGATAAACTGTTACGGTCCCGGAATGATGATTATAACTCTGCCATGACTGTTGATACTGTAAACCTGCTAAAAAAATTGCCACCAGAGCAAGTAAGACACTCTGGATGGCAATCAAAAACAGGATTAAGTATTTCATTTTACCTAATAACATGTTTTTGTATGTCATACGTACTTACCTACAATTCCACGTTTTTTTCTCACGCAATGAAACCCCTTTCAGCTTCCTTGTTTTTATTTTAACATATATATTTTTATTTAGCCAATTTTTTATTGTTTATTGAACTTTTTTTATTTTTATTACCATAAAGAATATTTTATTCCTTTAACTTGCTATTTTGAACTAAAAATTTTATAATAAAATTAAGCAAATAGGAAGGTTTATTATCTTTAATGAATACACTCGCAGA
>NZ_JVSR01000104.1:49362-57128 GCF_001069785.1 Streptococcus parasanguinis | reverse complement strand
CAATCCAAAAATAATTGAGAGGCTAGGACTTTTGTCCCAGCCTCTTTTAATTGTCGCTTGACCATATCAAATCGCAATTTTCTGATTTTTTTTGGTATAATGGTCCCTATGAAAATAGTATCTGGAACCTATGGGGGACGTCCCCTCAAAACACTTGAAGGAAAAACAACCAGGCCGACTTCTGATAAGGTCAGAGGGGCCATGTTCAATATGATTGGTCCTTACTTTGACGGTGGAAGAGTGCTGGATCTCTATGCTGGAAGCGGTGGGCTCTCTATTGAAGCCGTTTCTCGAGGCATGTCAGAGGCTGTTCTAGTAGAACGAGATCGTAGAGCGCAGGAGATTGTAGCAGCCAATATTGCCATGACCAAGGAAAAGGAACGGTTTCAACTGCTAAAAATGGAGGCCAAGCAAGCCTTGGGTCTTCTAACGGGCACCTTTGACTTGGTGTTCTTGGATCCTCCGTATGCCAAGGAAGAGATTGTTCGCGATATCGAAACCTTGTGCGAGCGCCAACTCTTGTCAGAGGACGTCATGATTGTGTGCGAAACCGATAAACACGTAGAACTTCCTGAGGAAATCGGACAAGTGGGAATCTGGAAAGAAAAAATCTATGGAATTAGTAAGGTAACAGTATATGTCAGATAGAAATGGATTGTTTACAGGATCGTTTGATCCGATTACCATTGGGCATGTGCAATTGATCGAGCGAGCTAGTCGCTTGTTTGACCGTGTCTATGTCGGAATTTTTTATAATCCGGAAAAAGTCGGACTCTTTTCCATTGAGCAACGCGTGCGCATGGTGAAAGGGGCCTTGGCTCATTTGGAAAATGTTGAAATTGTGACGTCGACTCAAGAGTTGGCTGTGACAGTGGCACGCAATCTTGGGGTCATCACCTTGATCCGGGGCTTGCGCAATGCACAGGATCTGGTATACGAAGCTAATATGGATTATTTTAATCACCAGTTGGCGCCTGAATTGGAGACTATTTATCTCTATGCCCAGCCTCCTTACCAGGCCATTAGTTCAACGCGTATTCGAGAGTTGCTGGCTTTTCAGCAGGATATCTCACCTTATGTACCAAATAGTGTAATGGAGGAAATCAAAGATGACACAAGCGAATAAACCAAGCTTGCCTACAAAAAAGAAAAAAGGACGATTGAAAGAATACCGATGGCCGATTGCAGGCGTTCTATTCTTGCTCCTCTTGCTCTCTGCTTTTGTGATTCGCCTTCCCTATTATATTGAGATGCCAGGAACGGCAGAAGATATTCGATCCGTCATGACAGTGGATGGAAAAATGGATACCAAGTCAGGATCCTATGACTTTGTAACCGTAGCAGTGAAAGAAGCGACCCCGGCTGATTTGATCTATGCTTGGGCGACACCTTTTACAGATATCTACTCTGCCAAGGATATGACAGGTGGTAGTTCGAGCCAAGAATTTACGCGGATTAACCAATTCTATATGGAAACCTCGCAAAATATGGCCATCTACCAAGGGCTAAAGACAGCTGGAAAAGAAACCCAGATGGACTTTCTAGGTGTTTATGTCATGCAAGTAGCAGATGACTCGACCTTTAAGGGTATCTTGAACATTGCGGATACCGTCACCGGTGTGAATGGCAAGACCTTTAAGAGTTCCAAAGAATTGATTGATTATGTTGGTTCTCAAAAAATTGGCGATCCTGTTTCAGTGACCTATATTGAGGATGGACAAACCAAGACCGCAGACGGAAAGATCATCAAATTGTCTAACGGGAAAAACGGAATCGGGATTAGCCTGATCGACCGGACTGAAGCCAAAGGCGATGTTCCTGTCCAGTTTGCGACTCAAGGAATTGGTGGACCAAGTGCCGGTATGATGTTTAGCCTAGCCATCTATACCCAAGTGGCTGATCCAGATCTTCGTCAGGGACGCCATATTGCAGGGACAGGAACCATTAACCAAGATGGAACGGTTGGCGATATCGGTGGGATTGACAAGAAAGTCGTCGCAGCCGATAAAGAAGGAGCAGAAATTTTCTTTGCCCCTAATAACCCTGTTTCCAAAGAAGAAAAGAAAGCCAATCCCAAGGCCAAATCAAACTATGAAACAGCTAAAGAAGCCGCGAAACAAATTCATTCGAAGATGAAAATTGTCCCCGTCAAAACCCTTCAAGACGCTATTGATTATTTGAAGAAGAATTAGAAGTATCTTGTTAGATCAGTCTCGTACTTGAAAGTACGAGGTAGAGTTGGCAGATAGGAAGATTCACCTTCTAATCAAATTCAAGTTTTTGCTTATCAATCTCTCTATTTTTAGAGGGATTTTTTCTTTATACTGGTATCAGAAAGAAAGGGAGGTAGTGAAATGATTCAAACCAGTTTGTTTTCCATTTCAGTATTCTTAGCGGGAGTTCTATCCTTTTTCTCCCCATGTATTTTGCCACTGATGCCAGTCTATGTAGGGATTCTATTGGATTCTGAACGTGTGAAAACTGTTCGGATTTTTGGAAGAGATATTTCTTGGTACGGCTTGGTGAAGACTCTTTGTTTTATCGCAGGTCTATCAACTGTTTTCCTGATTCTAGGATACGGTGCAGGGGCCCTTGGCCAGGTGCTTTATGCTCCATGGTTTCGCTATCTGCTAGGAGGGATTGTGATCCTATTAGGGATTCACCAAATGGAAGTGATCAATCTGAGACAACTCCAAAAGCAAAAGACCATCCAACTCAATAAGAATCGGGAGCGCAATGAATTCTTCAATGCTTTTCTGATAGGGGTCACCTTCAGTTTTGGTTGGACCCCTTGTGTCGGACCAGTTCTGAGTTCTGTTCTAGCCATTGCCGCTTCTGGAGGAGATGGTGCTTTGCAAGGCGCTCTCCTGATGCTGGTCTATACATTAGGATTGGCGCTCCCCTTCTTAGTCTTGGCTCTAGCTTCTAGCTGGGTTCTACAACATTTTGCTAAACTCAAGCCCCATATGGGAACCTTGAAAAAAATTGGTGGTGCCCTCATCGTCTTGATGGGCATCTTGCTGATGCTAGGAAATCTTAATAGCCTCGCATCTTTGTTTCACTAATCTTGAATGATTAAAGGAGAAAAATCATGAAAAAAATTCTTGCACTTTCTATTGCTACACTTAGCATCGTCACTTTAGCAGCTTGTTCTGGACAGAAATCAGATTCAGATATGAAAAAAACGGACGATAGTAGTATGATGAAGAAGGACGATATGAAGAAGGACGATATGAAGAAGAACGATATGAAGAAGGATGACATGAAGGATTCATCCATGTCCGATGATAAAATGAAAAAAGAAGACATGAAAGATTCATCTATGATGTCTGACAGCAGTTCTGAAATGAAGGACGATATGAAAAAAGATGAGATGAAATCTAGCGATTCAGAAATGAAAAATGAAAAGAGTGAATCATCTGATATGAAATCAGACAAGGAATGAAAGAAGGGAGAGGTCATCTGAGGATGACTTTCTCCTTGTTTAAAGAGGTAATAATGATGAAGAAATTAGCTTTAGTAGCTGCAGGATTCGTATGCGCTGGACTTTTAGGGGCTTGTTCGAGTCAAGGAATGGCTACTTCCAATAAGAACATGAACCAACAAACAGCCAAAGCTGGGGCTAGGCAACCATCTGGCAAGAAAGTGAAGGATTTTAGCCTGCAAGGAGTGGATGGCAAGACCTACCGCTTATCCGATTACAAAGGGAAGAAAGTTTACCTCAAATTTTGGGCTTCCTGGTGCTCTATTTGCCTGTCGACATTAGAGGATACCAATGAGTTGGCAAAAGAAGAGGCAGGTAAGGATTATGTGGTTTTATCCGTTGTAGCTCCAACCTTTAATGGCGAAAAATCAGCAGCAGATTTCAAAAACTGGTACCAGTCTTTGGATTACAAGGATTTCCCAGTCTTGCTAGATAGTAAAGGGGAACTGCTCAAAGAATATGGGATTCGTTCTTATCCATCGGCGCTCTTTATCAATAGTGATGGGACTTTAGCAAAGAGTCATATTGGCTATATGAATAAAGAGGATATCCTCAAGACCCTAGAGAACATGCAGTAAGGAGATAGACAATGGAAACAAAATGGAAAGTGTTTGCTATCCTTCTCATTGGCTTGCTATCGATTGGTTTCTTTTTCTTTAGTAAGGGAGCAAACGGAATGGATCAATCAGAAACAAGCACTGAGATGATTAAAAAAGTATCGATGAGTCAGACTCCAGTAGCCAAAAAGGAAACAAATGAAACGGTTGATCCAAAGGATCATCGTGAAATTTATTTGGCTGGTGGTTGCTTCTGGGGCGTAGAGGAATATTTCTCCCGTGTTCCAGGTGTGATTGATGCCGTATCAGGCTATGCCAATGGAAAGGGAGAAACGACCAAGTATGAATTGGTCCCTCAAACAGGCCATGCTGAAACAGTTCACATCACCTACAATGTCAAGAAGGTATCTCTGAAAGAATTGCTCCTGCATTATTTCCGGATTATCGACCCAACGTCGAAGAATCGTCAAGGAAATGATCAAGGAACACAATACCGAACAGGTGTCTATTATGTCTCCCAAGAAGACCTTCCAACCATTAACCAAGTCTTTGAAGAAGAAGCAAAAAAATACGACAAACCGTTAGCAGTGGAAAAAGAGCCACTGACCAATTTCATCAAGGCTGAGGACTACCACCAGGATTATCTAAAGAAACATCCGAATGGGTACTGCCATATCGATGTCAATCAGGCTTCTTATCCTGTTATAGATGCTAGTCGCTATTCTAAGCCAAGCGATGAGGAGATCAAAAAGAAGTTATCTCCTGAAGAGTATGCGGTGACACAAAAAAATGATACCGAACGGGCCTTCTCCAATCGTTACTGGGATCAGTTTGATGCCGGTATTTATGTAGATGTCGTGACTGGTGAGCCGCTCTTTTCCTCTAAGGATAAATTTGATTCTGGTTGTGGTTGGCCGAGTTTCAGTCGACCTATTAGTCCTGATGTGGCCATCTATAAGGAGGATAAGAGTTTCAATATGACTCGGACAGAAGTTCGGAGCCGTGTAGGAAATTCTCATCTGGGCCATGTTTTTACCGATGGTCCCAAGGAAAAAGGCGGCCTTCGCTATTGCATCAATAGTTTGTCTATTACCTTCATTCCCAAAGCAGAAATGAAAGAAAAGGGCTACGGTTATTTATTGGACTACGTCTGAGACATTTGGAACCATAATTTGCTATAATAAGTATAGCAAAGACAAGTAGGTGAAAGACATGTATGCGATCATGATTGTGGAAGATGAAGAGCTTATCCGGCAGGGTCTGACTTCCTTAGTGGATTATGAACAGTTTGGAATGACCGTCATCAACCAGGCTAAAAATGGGCGTGAGGCTTGGGAAAAGTTTCAAGAGCAACCAGCCGATATCCTTCTAACCGATATCAATATGCCACAAATGAATGGCTTGGATCTGGCTCATCTCGTCAAAGAACAATCTCCGTCTTGCCATATCATTTTTTTGACAGGTTATGATGACTTTGAGTTTGCAAGGAAAGCCATCAAGTTAGGTGCAGATGATTATTTGCTGAAGCCTTTTTCAAAAGATGATATTGAAGAGATGTTAGCAAAGGTGAAAGGAAAACTTGATCAAGAGCGTAAGAAAGCGCAAGTCGAAGATTTGGTCAGTCAGGGTTATTCGACAGACTTGGAAGAAGCCATTCATGCTCGTTTAGCAGACTCTCAGTTAACTCTAAAGGATCTGGCCTATCAACTTGGTTTCAGTGCCTCGTATCTAAGTGTATTGATCAAGAAAAAATTGGGACTCCCCTTCCAAGACTACCTCATTCAAGAGCGAATGAAGAAGGCTCAACTCTTGCTTCTCACGACAGATTTAAAAATTTATGAGATCGCCGATCAGGTTGGTTTTGAAGATATGAACTATTTTTCTCAACGCTTTAAGCAGGTTGTTGGGGTGACACCAAGGCAGTACAAAAAAGGAGAGCATGAATGAAACGATATCCCTTGCTGATTCAGCTGGTCCTCTACTTTTTTCTCTTCATTCTCCTACTTTTTGGTCTTATTGGTGGTCTCTATTATCAAACGAGTTCAGGGACGATCCGCCAGCAAACAGAGCGGACGACAAGAAATAGTATCGATCAAAGCAGTCAGTTTATCACTTCCTATCTAAAAAAATTAAAGCAGACGACGACGGTGCTTAGCCAGGAACAGGCTGTTCGACAATTTGCCCAAGATAGGAGTGCGGATCAAGAAACGGTTCAACACCTGATGCGAACGATGATTGAAACGGATCCGGACTTGGTCTCAGCGGTCTTGGTGACCAAGGATGGACGTCTGGTAGCGACAGATTCCAAAATCAGCATGCAGACTTCTTCAGATATGATGAATGAAAGTTGGTATCAAGAGGCGATTAAAGAAAGAGCCATGCCAGTTTTGACGCCAGCTCGAAAGGAATCTTTGACTTCGGAAAAAGAAAAATGGGTGGTTTCTATTACCCAAGAAGTGGTCGATCAGACTGGCCAAAATCTCGGAGTAGTACGCTTGGATATTGGCTACGATAGCCTTCAGGCTTACTTGGATCACCTTCAACTAGGGAGACAAGGCTTTAGTTTTATCATTAATCAAAAGCATGAGTTTGTCTACCATCCTAAAAAGGCGGTCTATTCCTCCAGCCAAGAAATGCAGGCCATGCAGCCCTATATTGCTGTGACAGATGGCTATGCTAAAGGAGGACAGAATTTTATCTATCAGGTTCCGATTCCAGATAGCGATTGGACCTTGATTGGAGTGGCTTCACTTGAAGGACTTCAGATGCTGCAGTCGCAACTCCTGTACTCTTTCATTGGTCTAGGATTACTAGCTTTGATCATGTGTTTGATAGGGATCGGCTTTGTTCTGCGTTTGTGGATCAAACCCTTACAAGACCTTCAGACTATCATTTTGAGGATTGGAGCAGGAGATGCTCACGTGAGGGCTGCAGCCAAAGGATCTCCAGAATTGGTGGCCCTCGCTCAAGCGTTTAATGCCATGTTGGACCAAATCGATAACCTCATGCAACAGGTTAAGGAAGAGGAGCAGAACGCACGGCGGTACGAGTTGCGGGCACTTTCGGCTCAGATTAATCCGCATTTCCTCTACAATACCTTGGATACGATTGTCTGGATGGCGGAGTTTAATGATAGTCGGCGCGTGGTCGACATCACTAAGTCTCTGGCTCAATATTTTCGACTGGCTCTTAACCAAGGCCAGGAACAAATCCTACTGAGAGATGAAATCGACCATGTCCGCCAGTATCTTTTCATTCAAAAACAACGTTATGGTGAAAAGCTCAACTATGAAATTCTAGAAGATGAACGGTTGGGCGACTATCAGCTTCCGAAATTAGTGCTTCAGCCCTTAGTGGAAAATGCGATTTACCATGGCATTAAAGAGATCGATCGGCCAGGTCTCATTCGAGTGACAACTGAAGTCAGTGGAGACTACGCCTGCGTATCGATTTTTGACAATGGACGAGGGTTTGACCGATCAGGATCAACAGCCCAAACCCTTCTTCGTTTAGGAGGTGTTGGCTTGAAAAATGTGGACCAACGATTGCATCTTCAATTTGGCGAAGCCTATCATATGGAGATTGATTCTAAGGCAAATAGCTATACCAAAATTACTCTTTTTTTGCCACTTGCATCCGGCAATGAATATTCATAGAGGCTGGGACAAAAGTTCTAGCCTCTCAATTATTTTTGGATTGTCGAGCAAGACGCAGTGGTTGAGTGG